>CAZSPM010000245.1:0-4207 GCA_964608785.1 uncultured Eubacteriales bacterium | reverse complement strand
GAAGCCAGCGAGGAGCAGTGAAACAAGCAGTATGACAAAGAGCTGGGGTCCTTGTGCCAGTGCCGAAATAAGCCCTGCGATGATGATCATGAAAATTAATCCCTTGGGAACTTGGCGGTTGTAGAGGGCGCCAGTTCCTGGAAAGAAGAACGCAAGAATCCCTGCAAGGGCAGGCGATCTTGGGGGCCTTTTAAAAACAACCTTTTCTTCCATTTTATACCTCCATATTTATATCAATTTTAATCCTCATCTTTGCTCAATGGGTTTAAATTCTTGAGTGAAACGAGAATATTTTCCTTGTGTTCTCCAAGGGAAGTCGCAAAAGTTTCTGCTTTGGCATATAACCTCCCGACTTTGCTATAGCCAAGATGGATCTGACGGTCGACGAATTTGTTTACACGATTCCTTTGAGGATGGAACATATAAAGCGAAAAAATAGTGAGAAGGATGGTTGCTGTTGCTAGAATCGGCTGAAGGGAGGGTCGAAGCAGGAAATCGAAGCTCAATTTAAACCTTCTCTTTTTGCTGGGTATGGCGTAGATTCTGTCCAGCAAATTTTCACTCACATTCAGTTCCGGAAACTCAGTCAGAGATTCCATCGTTTCTCCCACGGAGGAGAAGAGAAGAGAGCAGTTCTCGCATGATTCTAGGTGGCTTTCCACGGCTTTTTTCTCCTCGACGCTAAGCTCATCCTCATAATAAGGAGACAAAAGTTCTTCTGCTTTTTCACATTTCATTTTTATCCTCCTTTTTTTCTTTGAGGATTTTCGCCAACTGCAACCTGCCTCTGTTAACACGCGATTTGACAGTGCCAAGAGGAAGATTGGTGATTTCTGCAATCTCCTCGTATTTTTTTCCTTGAATATCCCTGAGGATGACTGTCATTCGGATTTCAGACGCGAGATGGTTGAGACTTTCCCAGATTAATTTTTTGCTTTCTTCTTTTACCATCCCGTTCTCAGGGCTGTCAAAGGCATCCGAGGAAAGGTGGTGTTCATTAAATTCATCGCGTGTTTTCCTTTCCCATTTCGTCTTTCGATACTGGTCGATCATGTAGTTTCTGGCAAGAGTAAGGAGCCAGGCACTGAAATTTTTTTCAAAATCATATTTAGATAGTGCATGGTAAAGTTTGAGAAAAACTTCTTGAGTCAGATCTTCGGCTTCTTCATAGCTGCCAGCAAATTGATAAGCTATGTTGAATATCCTCTTGGAATAAGAGTCAACGAGCATTTTCCAAGCTCCTTCTTTGCCTTCTAGGCATTCTTTTATGATCCTTTCTATCTGCACTTACCACACCTTCATAGACGAAAATCCGTGAAAAAAGGTTCCGTGTTCGTTTATTCTACTATAAATGGGGCCTGCCCCCAACTTGATTGGGGAGCGTCCCCCTTTTTGCTTGACTTCAAATGCGAGATATGCCACGATGTTTTTCTAAATTTTGCCCTTGATTTTTTTATTTTTTCTAAATCATTCATGCTTGATTTCAAAGTTATCTCATAACCAAAAAGGAGGATATAAATGGAAGGTATTGTGGGTTACGGTGCGTATATTCCCCGCAACAGAATCAAAGTAGAAGAGATTGCAAAAGTCTGGGGCGCTGATGCACCGAGTTATAAGAAAGGATTAATGTTAGAGGAGAAATCCGTGCCATCTCCAGACCAGGATACCATCACCATGTCTGTAGAAGCAGCCAAAAATGCTTTAAAAAGAGCCCTCATCGACCCTGTTGAAATTGGTGCAGTCTATGTTGGTTCTGAGTCACATCCCTATGCCGTTAAGCCGAGCGGGACTGTTTTGGCTGAAGCTCTCGCTTCCACTCCTGAAGTCCATACAGCTGATTTTGAATTTGCCTGCAAGGCTGGGACAGAAGGGATGTTTGTGGCATTGGGCCTGGTTAGGGCAGGAGAGATCAAGTATGGTCTGGCTGTGGGAGCAGATACCTCTCAAGGAGCTCCTGGGGATGCTCTAGAATACTCGGCTGCTGCCGGAGCAGCGGCCTTTATTTTTGGTAGAGATAAGATAGTTGCCAATGCTGTGGAAACATACTCTTATATGACTGATACTCCAGATTTTTGGCGGCGGGAGTATCAGTATTATCCTCAACATGGGGGGCGGTTCACCGGTGATCCCGCTTATTTCAAACATGTTGTGGGAGCGGGTAAAGGAATAATGGAAAAGTCTGGGATGAAGGCTTCTGATTTCAATTATGTCATCTTTCACCAGCCCAATGGCAAATTCCCATTTAGGGCGGGGAAGATGTTAGGATTTGAAAAAAATCAGATTGAGACAGGCTGGCTAGTTTCAAAGCTGGGAAACACCTATTCTGGTTCTTCCCCTTTGGGCTTGACTGCAGTCCTAGATGTTGCACAAAAAGGGGACATGATCCTTATTATTTCCTATGGCTCGGGTGCTGGAAGTGATGCCTTCATTTTTAAGGTCACAGAAAGGATCGATGAAGTACGAGACCTTGCTCCCCGGACAAGAGATTTATTGGATAAGAACAAAAAATACCTGGAATACGGCGAATATGCCAAGTTCCGTCAAAAAATTAGGAAGGCAAAGTAGGAGGAAAGAAATGAGAGATGTTGCTGTTATTGGTGTAGGAATGACAAAGTGGGGAGAGCTCTGGGAAAAATCCTTAAGGGATATTTTTGTGGAAACAGCTCTCATTGCCCTGGATGACGCAGGTGTGGACCAGATCGACTCCATGTATGTGGGTTCGATGTCCTCAGGCCTTTTTGCAGGTCAGGAGCATATCGCTTCGCTTCTGGCCGATTATTTAGGCCAGACCCCCGTGCCTTCTACGAGAGTAGAGACAGCTTGTGCTTCGGGGGGGCTAGCATTTAGACTCGCTTTTATGGAAGTGGCTTCAGGAATGAGCGATATAGTTCTTGCTAGTGGCATTGAGAAAATGACTGATGTCAGTGGGTATCAGGCTACATATGCTTTGGGTACGGCTGCTGACCAGGAATACGAAGGCTACCATGGAATCACTTTTCCCGGCCTATATGCTTTAATGGCCAGGGCTCACATGGAAAAGTACGGAACCACAAGGGAACAGCTCGCCATGGTTGCCGTGAAGAACCACCATAACGGCTCTAAAAACCCGCTGGCACAATTCCCCTTTGAGATAACAGTGGACTCAGTTCTGAATTCTGTCATGGTCGCTGATCCCTTGAGAATCCTGGATTGTTCGCCCATTACAGATGGAGCCGCAGCGGCGATTCTGTGTCCTGTAGAAGTGGCAAAAAAAATGGATAAACCTGTTATCAAAATCATCGGGACCGGCCACGCCACAGATACAATCGCGCTGAGCTCAAGGAAGGATATCACTTGGATTGAGGCAACACATCAGGCCTCTAAACAAGCCTACGATATGGCACAAAAGAAGCCAGAGGATATCGACCTTGTTGAAGTTCACGATTGTTTTACCATTGCTGAAATTTGTGTTCTTGAGGCTTTAGGAATGGTGGAGAAAGGGGCAGGCGGGGAAGCTGTCGAGGAAGGTTTGACATCCCTTAATGGGAAGATTCCAGTCAATGCAAGCGGGGGCTTAAAAGCCAAGGGCCACCCTGTTGGTGCCACCGGAGTAGCTCAGGTCATAGAGATTGTTAAGCAGCTCCGAGGAGAGGCTGGAGAGCGGCAGGTCAAAGATGCCAGAATAGGGATGGCCCAGAATATGGGTGGAAGCGGTGGCAGTTCTGTTGTTCATATTTTTGAAAGAGAATAGGGAAGGAGGATAATATGTCGACACCATCAAGATATTGGCGGGAAATCCCTCAAAGATACAGGCTGGAGGCTAATAAATGCAAGAGTTGTGGAGGCATCTACTTTCCTCCACGTCTCATCTGCCCTGAATGCAAAAAGAGGGAATTAGAGCCGACAAAGTTGGCTGAAAAAGGAAAAATTCTTTCGTTTACGATTATCCGGGTTCCTCCTCATCAGTTCGTTGATCAGGCTCCTTATGCTGTGGGAGTCATAGAGCTTGATGATGGAGTGAAACTCACCGGGCAGATTGTGGATTGCGATTTTGAGGATATGAAGGTCGGCCAGAGAGTGAGAATAGAATTCCGGAAAATCTTTCAGGATGGAGAATCTGGGATTCTTTGTTATGGATACAAGTTTGTGCCTGAATAACCTGAATTATTCATAAAAAATGCCGATACTTTTTATTATTTCAGCAATATCAGGAAGTTATCCTGATATT
>CAZSPM010000244.1:0-4217 GCA_964608785.1 uncultured Eubacteriales bacterium | reverse complement strand
ATCCCTCTATGCCCGCTCAGCCTTCAAACGGTTTTTTTCACCCACTGCCCTTCGCTAATAATCCCTCGGGAGCCGAGGACCGGAGCGAATTTCCCTCGCTGGGGTAAATTCGCGTGCTGACGAGTCGGCCAGCCTGATGGACCAATGGATGTATCACTGAAAAGGAATATCTTCTCTTGAGCGATTGATATTTGCTAATCGATGGGTGATAATTGCAGATTGATGAGTGATTAATAATTGTTGATAGAGATACTCGCATAAAAAGAGAAATATTGAGATATAGATGAGAAATGAGATTAATCTAGAAGAGCTTCTAAGGAGTGTGGAGAAGCCTGGCCGCTATCTGGGCGGTGAATGGAATGAGATAAGAAAGAGACCTCGAGGTCCTAGAGCTAAAATCGCCCTTGTTTTTCCTGATCTTTACGAAGTCGGGATGTCCTATCTTGGTCAAAAAATTCTTTATTCTATTTTGAATGATCGTCAAGACTTCTTAGCAGAACGAGTTTTTGCTCCTTGGATTGATTTCGAGGAGCGCCTTCGGAGTTCAAACATTCCTCTCTACTCACTCGAGAATAAGATTCCTCTTTCTGAGTTTGATGTTTTGGGCTTTTCTCTCCTTTATGAACTCAACTATTCCAATATCTTGACTATCCTTGAGCTGGGGCATATTCCATTTTTCTCTTATGAAAGAAACATCAAGTATCCTTTGGTCATCGCAGGAGGCCCTGCCGTTTTTAATCCTGAGCCAGTGGCTGATATTTTCGATCTATTCCTGATAGGAGATGGAGAAGAAGCCTTTATAGAGATTGTGGAAAAATTTATAAGGATTAGAAGGGATTTAAAAGAAAAAAAGGAGGTACTAAAAGAGTTAAGCAAGATTAAAGGGGCCTATGTGCCTTCTTTATACACTCCCTATAGGTCGCCAAAATCCTTTCTTCTTGCTGTTAAACCAACAGAAGGAGCTTCAGCTAAAATAGAAAAAAGGATTCTTTTTCCTTTTGCTCAAACATCCTTTCCAGAAAAAATTATTGTTCCCAATATTAAGGTCGTTTTTGACAGGGTGGCTGTTGAGGTGGCCCGAGGATGTCCGCATAAATGCCGATTCTGCCAAGCGTCGAGTATTTATTTTCCTTCAAGAGTGAAAAGCCCTTCTCTTGTTATGAAAAAGGTCTTGAATAGCCTCCATTTAACAGGATACGAGGATGCTTCTTTATGTTCTCTTTCAGTCAGTGATTATCCTTATCTCGATAATGTTGTTGAAGCCTTAATGACTGAACTGACTAAACAAAAAATCTCTCTCTCTGTGTCTTCATTGCGGCCTAAAGGTCTATCTTCAGGGCTAGCTGAAAACATTATCAAAGTTAGAAAGACAGGATTTACATTAGTCCCAGAAGCAGGAACAGAGAGATTGCGTTGTGTCATCAACAAGGATTTAGAAAATAAAGAGATTTATGAGGCTGCATCGAACGCATTTTCTTTAGGATGGAGATTACTTAAACTTTATTTTATGGTTGGCTTGCCCACCGAGAAGGAGGAAGATCTGGAAGGAATTGTTAAGCTTGTCGAAGAGCTTATCCGGATTGGTTCGAAAAACTTAAAGTCTGCACCTCATATCAATCTGAGTGTCTCTTCTTTCATCCCTAAGCCGCATACACCTTTTCAATGGATTAAGATGGAAGACGAAAAAGTTCTAAGAGAAAAACACAAGTTCCTCAATTCCCGCTTGATGAAATATCCTTTTGTCAAGTTTAAAAAGCATCCTTTAAAAAATTCTTTTTTAGAAGCTATATTTTCCAGAGGGGACAGACAGTTAAACCAAGTCTTGTTCGAATCTTGGAAAAGAGGCGCCCGCTTTGATAGCTGGGCCGATTGTTTCAAGTTTCCTGTTTGGGAAGAAGCATTTCAATTTACTAATATCGATTACATGTCATACCTTCAAGATTTGGACAGAGATTCCATTCTTCCCTGGGAACATATCGAGACAGGAATCAAAAAATTTCATCTTCTTCAAGAGCTTGATAAGGCCTTAAGAGAAGAGCGAACTTTGTCATGTCTTAAGAATGAGTGCGGTCTATGCCAAGGCTGTGATTTTCCATCATTTCTAGAGAGAGATTTCCCAGAAAAGATAGAAATTGTGTCTGAATTTGATTCCGTTTTCGGGAAGAAAACCCAGCAGATTTTTTGCTATCGGGCATTTTATGCAAAGCTTGATGCGGCTCGGTTCATATCTCATATCGAACTAAACAACATGATCCAGAGGAGTTTCCGTAGAGCTGGCATTTCCATTGTCTATTCGGAAGGATTTCATCCAAAAATGAAGATTTCATACCTTCCCGCTCTTCCTTTAGGTATGGAGGGAAAAGCTGAAGTTGTCGAATTTAGATCTCAATATTTATTTCCAGAAAAGAAATTCATTTCCCATTTGAATAATTTTCTACCAGATGGCGTCAGGTTCTTGACCCTGAAGAGACTGAAGTCACTAAAGCCCTCTTTGAATGAAGAGTTAGAGTCTTTGGTCTATTCAGTCGATCTGAAAAGTCGAGAGATGAAGAAGGCTTGGGATAAGAGAATCAGAGATGAGGGAACTTCTCCAGGCGAAGACTTCAGAAAAATTGAAAAATTGGTTAATGGTTATTTAACTGAAAATCAGGATGAATCTGTTGAAAGAACAGCCGTTGATAAAGAGGCAGGGAAACTTTTTCTCTATTTGAGGCATTCGCCACAACAAGCGCCTCGCCCCCAGAAAATTGTGGAGAATATTTTCAGAATCACAAATCCCGTGTTTATTATGGCAAGAGAGAAAGTTCTATTTAAATAGACGCAGTAAGCATTTTTTTTCGTGGTGTAATGGTTTGATATGTATATTTGAGGATGTCCTCGCTCCCGTTCAGATTTTTAACGCCATTCTCCTTTCGGCTTTCTCGGCTGCTGCGTAACTCGCTGCGCTCAAACATACTCGCTAAAAAATGGGGACGTTCCCTGTGGGGACACCCTTTCTGTTCAGGTTTCCTTTTAAAGGTAGGAGAGAAAGAATGTCCCTCTCGGGAACGTCCCCATTATTTTCCCTCGAAAGCCAAAATCCGAAGGCTAAATCTTCAAGGTCGCTTTATCCTTCCTCAAATACCCTTATGATATGATTGATTTATCTTTTATCAAGGAAAAAAAGATGCTTATATGTTTTCTATTTAAATTGACAGAAGAAAAGGATTCCAGTATAAAACTTGATACGAATTTGAGAATACAATAATATTAATACAAGTGAAAGTAAGGAGGAAAACGTGATTGATTTCAGCTTGACAGAAGAGCAGGAGGCTCTTCAGACACCGGCACGAGAATTTGCCGAAAAGGAAATGAAACCCAATGCCGCACAATATGATAAAGGAGAGGAATTTCCTGAAGATGTCATGAAAAAAGCCTTTGAAGTCGGATTTCTTACCTGCACAATTCCCGTAGAATATGGAGGAGGAGGATTGGGCGACATTGATACTGTTATCATCAGCGAAGAATTGGCTGCCGGTTGTGCGGGAATGTATACAACAATGATGGTTAATGCACTGGCTTACACGCCCATCATTCTTTTTGGAACTCATGAACAGAAAAAGAAATTCCTGACTCCACAGACTAAAAAAATGTCTTTTGCGTCTTTTTGCCTCACTGAGAGAGAAGCGGGCTCAGATGCGGGGGCTATGAAGACCAAGGCAGAAAAAGTTGGTTCAGAATACATCATCAACGGCTCTAAATGTTTTATTTCCAATGCCGGGATTGCCAATCTATTTGTTGTCTTTGCCAATTCTAATCCTGATAGAGGAATGAGAGGATTGAGTGCTTTCATTGTCCCTGAGGGCCTGCCTGGATTAACTGTGGGAAAAGTTGAAGATAAAATGGGCCATAGGGCCTCTAACACCGCGGAGCTCTTTTTTGAGGATGTTAAAGTTCCAGAAGAAAACCTTTTAGGGAAAGAAGGAATAGGTTTCATCATTGCTATGAAAACTTTGGATGAGACAAGAGCGCCGGTAGGAGCAGCTGGAGTAGGAGTGGCAAGAGCGGCTATGGAATATGCGATTGAATACGCAAAAACGAGAGTTCAGTTTGGAAAACCTATAGCTCTTTTTCAGAATACAGGTTTCAAGATAGCTCAGATGGCCATGGAGATAAATGCGGCTCGCCATCTTGTCTTGCATGCCGCCTGGCTCATAGAGCGAGAAAAATCATATCTG
>CAZSPM010000243.1:0-4227 GCA_964608785.1 uncultured Eubacteriales bacterium | reverse complement strand
TGGTTACTGAAGCTTTTACCTTTTCAGGTTGGCTGTCAAAACACCGGAAGGCAAAATAAATATTCTCCCGGTCATACGCATAATAAACGACTGTCTTTTCGCCCATATCTCTTCCGAAATCTGGGTGCCACGTCTTGAATCCGGTTTCACTCGGTGTTTTCTGCCAGACAGGATCATCCAATATCCCATCAATAACAGGTGGAGTTTCTGTTTTCAACGGTTTGAGTGGACCAAGCTTCTCCTGAGCTATTGCAGATAAAGCCATTAAAAATATTGCACAAATTATCCCGATACAATTTGCTTTTTTGCTGATTTTTTTTCTTTCTTGACTGTTTAACATTTTATGAATCCTTTACAAAAGAAATGCTTATACCACAACGGAAATTTTTAAGTCAAAGGAAAAGATTCGCAAGCCTTCACTATAGCTTTATTATTCATCTTCACAGGGACCTGCAGATCGAGTTCTCCAAATAACAATAAGACCGGACAAGCCACCTTCTCAAGTGTGGGCGCTGGATCATATTCTTCATCTCCTTTAAATATGCATACGTATGTAGGTAATATTCCGTTTTCAAAAGCTTGTTTAATACTTGATATGAGTTTTTAGTTTGGATTATTCATATGAACCGAGAATCCCTATGACTTATATCATAAGAAAAATGCTGTGAGCGTTTTATCTAAGCTAAAGAAAATAAACATGAATGCAGAGGAGTCGTAAATACCATGGATAAGGATAGGCACCCAAAGATTACAGCGAGCTGCGAGATAGGCAAGAGCATATACAATACCAACAATCCCAGTGAGCATAATCCCAGAAATTCCTTGATAAGAATGACCCAGCCCAAATATCACTGAGCTAATAATGAGGCCGACAATCCACCCCAGCCTTTTTCGTTTAAACAAACCTGCCAAACGGTTCATAAGATAACCACGGAATATCATCTCTTCTCCAAGGGCAGCAAAAGTCCACACGATCACTAGCCCAGAAATAAGCGCGGACAGATTACCTCGAAGAGGGTCAAAGCGACTGGTGTCCACCTGCTGTCCTGTGAGTCTAATAATTAAGGGACCCAGAATTACTCCAACTATAATATGAAGCGCCACTGCACCTCCAAGCCCAAATAAGACGGTGCGCACCCAGCTTTGAGGCCGCCTTAACCCAAACTCTTTCCAGCCACTTCTTCTAAACCATAGGAGTCCCCAAATCAACAGCCATGCCACAGGCATGCTTAACAGTGCAAGAGGAACATTGTCAGCAGCACTTCCGGTCCGCAGTAAAGTTCCTCCGATGAACAGTACAAGCACCATTGCTACTAAAGCGGCTAGCTTGTTTGTATTCAGAAGTTTTCCAAAACGGTCACGGAGGGAAAGCGCCTTAAGGTCAGTTTTCATATCTATTTTTTGATTGCAATCCTAAATTTTTCTCTCTCAGTTGATGCCATATTAAAACCAATGACTATTAAAGCAGAAATTACGAGGACATAATAGTTAACTCATACGAGCAATGCAATGAACACTCAAAATCAAGGAGATAATATGATCAGAGTGAATTAATATATTATATTTGAGGAAAGAAAGTCTCCACCCTTACTTCATTATATTGTTTTGGTAAAAGAACCTGTCTCCTCTTTTTTCTGCAGAATAAAATTTAGTCTTGGCGCCCTTATCAGTGGCTTCTTGGGCAAACTTCTTGTAAAAGTGCTCCCTTCCTCCTTGATGCATCGGAAAGGTCGCTCTTGGCCTCAGTTTTTCTATGGTATACAGATCCCCATTATTCACCTCACCTCCGCTTCTACTGCCAAATTGGGAAATAAAAGCTATGTCAATTTCTTTGGAATCTTTCGCCAGAAAATCTATATTGTCTTTAAACAAAGAATTGAGGACTTCTCCTGTGCTTCCATGGTCTCCGGAATGGAAAACCATCAGGCCATCTCCATTGACAAGAAAGGCTACCTCTGGGATTCCATCGAATTCATGATATATTGTCAAAATTTCTAAACCATCAATATACCTCTTTTTTTTGGGCTCTGCTATATGTAAATTATGGCTCTTGTTATTGCTTGGCTGCCACCCAAAGACATAGGTGATGCTTTCTATAGATTTTTCCCATTTGAATATCTCTGGGTCATAGTGGTCAGCATGGGCATGGGAAACGAAGACGAATACATTCAGGTCTTTTATCTCGATGGGATTGATATGCCCGTTTGAAACCGAGAGTTCAGCAGGCATCGAACCCATCGGCGAGTAGTCAAATATGAGAAGGTGATTCTTTGTTTTTACTGCCCAGCCGCAATGGCCCAAGTACCAAACATATGCTTCTCCTTCTCTTATATCTTCTTTTAAGGGAGAATTATTGAAATATGTTTTTCCCATCGAATGAGCTTCCCCTGCAAAAAGGGGACTAAAAAGAAAAAGAAGAACCACCAGCAAAATGACCAGAACAATAACAACCTTTTTACCGACAATCATGATAATTTTCCTTTTTCCAGCCTTTCTAGAATTTTTTTCTCGGCATTAATTTTCTTCACAACTATAGTTTTCTTCAAAAAGAAATCTACTGACATCTTCCACCTAAATCATGATAAAAAATTTAAACAAAATCAGGAGGAAGATGATGAGTATAATGGTAATTAATTTACCAGCTATCATTATAGTATTACTCCCTCAGATTAGAATTCTTTTGCAATAAATGTGCCATTTGAATCTGCTGAATAAGCCATATAAATAATAAGGAAATAGTGTCCGATAATAAGACAAATGGTGCACGGAAACGAACAACCTTGCCACTCTGGTACTTTTGAATCTGCTTTGGACTACGTCGCTTTTAAAAGCGGATGGTGGTTTCTTTCAAAGAATTTATAGGAAGTGGGAATAGTTCCGCAGGCGCTGAGAAGGATGGTGAGGGAATGGTGTGAAAAATCTGAACGGAGCAAAGGAATTTCCAAAATCATGTCATACTGTATAATCGTCTTTTTCCATTTTCCGGAGCTCCTCTTTTATCGCTCTCCTGACTTTCTCCGGCATTCCCTCTTCCCTATTCAACATCGATCTCAACCCTTTGCCCACACCGTCGTCTAGAAAATAGGGCTTCACAAAATCCGAATTCCAGGTTCTCTCTTCAAACGGACGGCTTTCTATTTTTTCGAAGAAACTCTTTATTCCCTTCTCTGGATCGCCTTCTATTTCACGAAAATAAGACCCATATATATGGAGGGAGTCGCTGATATCCACATACCGCCCCATCCGAACGGGTTTTGAAATCTTCTTTGCGATATCTTCTGTGATTTTTCTCATAAGCGTCGTCAGGGCGATGACATTCTCGAACCAAGCCTTGAACAGGTCCCGACTCCTCCAATGAGTGTTCATGTTATAAACATATCCCCCTTCTCCATCCTCACAGAGCCGACCCCAAACCCGCTGTAGACATGGTGGATCATCTGTGGGAGGATCGAGCTTAGGATTCCAGGTTATTGCCTGGGCTCGCCGGGTATATCCTGTCCTAGAGAGCCTTTCTATCATAAGGGCAATCTGATTTATGATTTCATCCTCGATCCTATATTCGAATAGACGCCCATGGTAGGTATAGGTCCAGCGCGTGTCCTTGCTTTCCGTACCCTTCAAGATTTCTTCAAGCGGTTTGACCCAATAATCATGCGCTCCATGGACGACTTCCATGACATATTCAGCTAATCCTCCCAAACCATCAGCAAATGAGCGGTGAAATCGGGGTTGGCCAAATGGTTGACGAACAGTGATCACCACTGTCGCATCCCGACTTGCTGGATCTTCTGGTCGATCGTACTCTGTCCGAATATTCGCGCCTTTCTCCCAGACCTCCTTGATGGCCTTTTCATAAGCCCGGGGAATTGTATCCCCGTTGACTATCAAAACGGGTATATTCCCTGATTCCATTGTTCCTCCTATGGCCAAAAAATCGTTTCGTTTAGAAACAGACTCGAAATTGCTTCCAAAGAGCAATCTTTATTATCCTGAATTATTCATAATAAATGCCGAAACTTTTTATTATTTCAGCAATATCAGGAAGTTATCCTGATATTGCTCGAAATCCTGATGAATTCTTCTTCAATAAAAAATTCTTTATATTCATCGGCATTTTATACCCTTCGGGCGAGCCAATCTCACCACATCGGCTTCGTTGTAGCCCATTCGCAGTAGTTCACTACAGCTTCATGGGCCACTTCCTCGCCGCTGCAGCAATCTTGACTC
>CAZSPM010000242.1:0-4235 GCA_964608785.1 uncultured Eubacteriales bacterium | reverse complement strand
AATTTTTTGTTTGAAAATAAAAGAGATATGTAGATAGGCTACCGCCGTTAGAAGGAATAGGCATAACCGATCAAATTGTTCTATCTATTAATAATCTAATGATTTCCGTTTATTCCTTGGATATCGTGTCATACAAGGCCTTCCCAGTTGTTTTCGTAATGTTTTTGATACTTTAATCTTTAGGGAATAATATGTCAAGGCCTGACATTTTTGGGCTTTGCCCCCGAAGCATAGCATAAATGAATTATTAACGAGGGATCTTTTTTGCATCTCGTGCGTGAATAATTCAGGCTAGATGAGTTGGCCGTGTTGATTCTATCAGGAGGTTGTGCTAAATTTTCCTTAATGTTGGGAAATAAATCTCTTGTATTTCTGGCAGTTGGCCTACTATTTGTAGGCGGCTGTTTGTGCGCTCAAGAGGAAATTTCCTTTGAAGGGGAGACTCAAATAAAAGCTGTTTACATTGAAAGAGTAAAAGAGCGTATCTTTGCATGGGGCAATGTTGAGGTCCATCACAAGAATATCAAATTATTTGCAGATAGGATCGAGCTGAATACAGAAACCAGAGATGTATTTGCCCAGGGTAACGTTGTCATTCAGTTACCTGAAGAGGTGGTGAGTGTTGAGGAGATTCATCTCAATCTAGACTCTACACAGGGAGTATTTAAAAGAGGCTTTGGTCTGGTTCAACCAAGCATTCGTTATGAGGCAGAGACTATCGAGAGAAAAGATGTCAATATTTACAGTTTCCACAATGCCCACATCACTTCCTGCACCCAAAATGTTCCACGCTGGAAATTTTCCTGTTCCAAAGCCAACTTCAAGAAAAATGAGTACATCGAGATGTGGAATTCCGTTTTATCCATAAAGAAGATTCCTGTCCTCTATTTGCCTTACATCCGTTATCCTCTTGGGAAGGAAAAGTCTTCTGGATTATTAACGCCACAATTGGGATTTTCTGGTCAAAAGGGTATGATTTTTTCGCAAGGTTTATACTGGATCATAAAGAGAAACATGGATGCATCTTTAAATTTTGATTATTATTCGGCCAGAGGAAAGGGGGGAGGCTTGGAATATCGGTACCTGTTTTCTCATGGAACAGGAGGACAGCTGAATTTATATTATTTTTTCTTCAACAAAGGCCCGGAACAGAAAGACCTTCCCAATGCTTATATTTTCCGCTTTCACCACAACCAACCTCTTCCTTTTGGATTGGGTTTAGTGGCTGACATCGACTATCAAAGCTCCTTTGATTTTTTGAGAGAATTTGACAATAGTTTTGAGCGGGCGCTTGTCTCGAATCGCCGCTCAGAGGTCTATCTTTTCAGATATTGGTCTTATTATAATTTTAATATGCGAGTCTCGAGGTTCGAGACTCATTTCACCGATATAGATAACTCGATTATAAGCAAAAATCTCCCCACAATCAATTTCAGTGTCTCCAAAGTAAAATTGGTCAAGCCCTTATATTTTTCTCTCTCCTCTTCCTTTAATCGGTGGGAAAACGGTTGGCAACAGGAATACTTGGCGGGAACTCAGCCACACTCGAAGAATTTAGAGTTTCGTCCTGAGCTGACTATTCCTTTCACATTAATACCATGGGCAACCTTGAATTCAACTTTTTCGGCCAACTTTAACTATCATTTCCAGACCTATGCGCCGAATACAAGAACAATTGTGAATGAACCCTTATTAAGCTATCATTATATATTGGAGTCAGAACTAGTCGGCCCCGTTTTTTACAATATATTCTACGGAGCTAAGGGTGAGGCAAGAGCAAAGCATATTATTGAGCCTTTTTTTAGGTACCACTATGAAAGTACGGTTGCCTATCCGGGTCGGATTATTACTCCTTATGGTTTTTTTCGCAACCATTTTATCCGCTATGGTTTAACTAATCGTATCCTTATAAAGAAAGATGAAATGCCGAGGGAGTTTTTCACATTGGGCGTGGCCCAGACTTTTTATATAGCTTCAGAGGAAAGTCCTTTGAGTAGATACCGTGTGAAGGGAGAAATTCCCAAATTTTCTGACATAAGCGGTTGGGTGAGGTTTTTCCCATCAGAAAAATACAGCCTCGATTTTGCCACAGGCTTCAATCCTTACTATAAGACCTTTTCGAGCCTGAGATTAGGAGCCGAGATGAACGCCTTTAAAGATTCAGCGCGTCTCAGGGTGAACTGGTTTAAGAGCATAAATCCCTATGAGAGGGAGGCATGGTTTAATCGCCATCAGATTACGGGACATTTGGGAGTGAATATTCCCCGAATTTCTCTTGAAGCCAAGGCTGATATTGGTTTTAATATTGAAGAGGGAGAGATGCTCTATTCTGGCTTTGTCCTAATTTATCATTACCAATGCCTTGATTTTAAAGCAGAACTTAAGACATTCTATTTCCGTGATAAACCGGAAACCCAGTTCAGAATTTCATTTGGACTAGGAAACATAGGTAAGACAACAGATTTTTTGGGAGGAATGGAGTTTTAAGATGAAAGGATTAATATTGAGCGGTGGGAAAGGAACGAGGCTTCGGCCTCTCACTTTTACCCAGGCAAAACAATTGGTGCCAGTGGCTAACAAGCCAGTTCTGTTCTATGGGATCGAAGCTCTCAAAGAAGCAGGCATTGAGGAGATTGGCATTGTCGTTGGCGATACAAAAGACGAGATTCAAGATGCCGTAGGAGATGGCAGTCGTTGGGGGATTCATATTGAGTATATCGAACAGGAAGCCCCGCTGGGCTTAGCCCATGCGGTGAAGATATCAGAAGATTTCCTTGGTAAGAGCCATTTCGTTATGTATTTGGGTGATAATATCTTAAAGAGCGGGATTAAATCTCTAGTGGAGGAGTTTAAGGAAAAAGAGCCAAATTCGCTGATCCTACTTACTGAAGTTCCAAATCCCCAGATGTTTGGAGTGGCAGAGCTTAAAGATGAGAAGGTCGTCAGACTCGTCGAAAAACCAAAAAAACCTATGAGCAACCTAGCTCTGGTGGGTGTGTATATGTTTGATTTCCATATCTTTGAAGCTGTGAATGCCATAAAGCCCTCATGGAGGGATGAGCTTGAAATTACGGATGCGATCCAGCATCTGATTACTCACGGCTATGAAGTTATCCCTCATCTGGTTACAGGCTGGTGGAAGGATACGGGCAAAATCGAGGATATCCTTGAAGCCAATCTCCTGATTCTAGAATCAATTTCAAGCAAGATTGAGGGGAAAGTTGATGAGGCATCGAAGATTAGCGGACAGATAATATTGGAGAAAGGCGTTGTTGTGAAGAACAGTATTATCCGTGGTCCGGCCATAATTGGTGCCGAGACAGAAATTATTGATTCTTATATCGGCCCTTTTACCTCTATCCAGAAAGGGTGCAAGATCGTTCGCACCGAAATCGAGCACAGTATAGTCCTTGAGGGGAGCGAGATACAGGATGTTGGCAGCAGGATCGATGAGAGTTTGGTCGGAAGGAATGTAAAAATATACAAATGTCCGCCAAAGCCTTCAGTCTACCGTTTTATGGTTGGCGATAAGAGTGAGATTGCCATAAAATAAAAGATGTGGGGGTTTGATTCATCAAACCCACCTTTAATTTGTAGATGTCATTTTTTAATATTATCCCCTTGGCGGCGACTAAAAGAAGTGGGACAACCTCAAGCGGCATGTGCCATTGATATGGGGAGAAAAAGGAGAGAGGAATGATCGAAGGTGTAAAAACAAAGAAACTGCGTGTCATTCCGGATGAGAGAGGAAGGCTGATGGAGATCCTCCGGCAAGACGACAGCCTTTATTCGGAGTTTGGCCAGGTTTATATGACTACGACCTACTCAGGAGTGGTTAAAGCTTGGCACAAGCATGAAAAACAAACAGACAATGTTACCTGTGTTCAAGGATTGATTAAACTGGTTTTATATGATGGACGAGAGAACTCCAAAACTTACAAGGAGATAAACCAATTCTACATCGGCGTCCATAACCCAATGCTTGTCCAGATTCCTGCAGAGGTTTACCATGGTTGGATGTGCGTCAGCGAGGAAGAGGCGATTATGGTCAATATTCCCACTGATGTTTATGATTATGAACAGCCCGATGAACAGCGGCTAGACCCTCATCAGAACGATATTCCTTATGAGTGGAGAAGGAAAGATGGCTGAAGGGCGAAGCATCGAGGATAAGACTATACTGGTTACAGGAGGAGCAGGTTTTATCGGCAGTAATTTCATTCGCTATCTTCTGA
>CAZSPM010000241.1:0-4236 GCA_964608785.1 uncultured Eubacteriales bacterium | reverse complement strand
AAACTTTAGTAATTCTTTGGGTTCCAGCGGGGTTGAAAAAAATGTCATTCCCGCAGAAGCGGGAATCCAGAGCTATCCACTTTCTGGATTCCTGTGGAGCTTGTGCCTGCAGAAGCAGGTACAGGAATGACAGAAAGTTACCAAGGTCTGACCCCGATGATTCACTCTAATTCTGAATTCAAAATAATTTGAAAAAAGTTTTCATATACGAATATAAGAACTATAAACTTCTCTCCAAAACTTTAGAAAACTTGATATTTTTGTTCTTCAAGCTTATTCCTAGAGCTTTATCCAGGCTCGCTAAGGAAAGGTTATAGCCAACAATAGCTCCGAGCTCAGTGCTTCTAGCATCGGCTAAATCCCTCTGCACCTGAAGAACTACATAGTTTGTTGTCAGGCCAACTTTTAATTTTTTCTCCTCGGCTTCTAATTTTTTCTCTGCAAGCTCCCGGGCAACTTTGTAAGCCTGAACTCGCTTATAGTCAGTTTGAACTGTACGTACGGCATTCCTTATCTCAAGAAATGCCTGTTGCTCCATGTTCTGTATGCTCAGTTTCGACTGTTCCATCCTTACTCTTGCCTGGGCATAGGATGCCCGGGAAAACAATGTTTCAATAGGAATCGAAAGGGTCACTCCGACAGACCAATTCTTGTATTTAAGACCAAATGCATCCTTTAACGCATCAGATGCTCCGCCAGGAATTGCGGCTATTGGATTCCCGAAAGGATCGCTGGGATCAAAGACAAGCTGAGTCCCCGATATTCCAGGACTCCAGTAAGATGCCTGAAGGCTTAAGTTCGGAAGAAGCTGATTCTTGGCATAACTCAGGTCTAGCTCTTTGTTCTTCATATCAAGCCTTGTCGCCTGGAGGTCTGGGCGATTCTCCATCCCCCTATGCAGTGCTTGCTCAAGGCTCACTTCCCTCTTTTCGTAAGCCGGCTTATTTGTAGGAACTATTTTCTCAATTTTCTCTTCTCCTGAGGCCATGTTAATGATTGTTTTCAAGCGATCCTCATTGTTCTTGACCAAGGTTTCAGCTTGAAGAATATCTGCTTCGCGAGTTGCCACTTCAGCCTGAGCACTCAGGATCTCTATGGGTGCCAGTGTTCCTACTTCCACTTCCCTCTTATTCTTCGACAAAAGGTCTTTGGCTAACTTCAAAGACTGCCTTTTCACTTTAAGGTTTTCAATACTATACACCAAATTCCAGTAGGCCTCTTCCACATTGTAAATCGTTTCAAGAAGCACTCCTTTAAATTGAGCTTCTGATATATCCAGGTTGGTCCTGGCAATGATGATTTCTCTGCGACTCATCTTGAAGCCAAAATCTTTTAAGAGGGGTTGAGTGAAATTGAAGCGAAGAGTGCTTCCATAACGAGGATTAATCGTCTGGAACCTCATGTTCGTTTCGTTCTTGTATGAATAGAGAGAAATAGAAAAATTCCCACCTGTAGGAAAAAGCTGGTTGATTTGAGCGTAATAATCGTTGTATTCACTAGAGACACTTTCTGCAGCCTCTATCCAGGAAAATGAGGCTTGGCTCGTGTTTTGACTACCGTAGCCAAAATAGAGCTTGGGTAAAAACCTCTCTTGAGCAAGCGAGACAGAAATATCAGCCAATGCAGGATTTAAAACCTGAACAGCCACTCCAAGGTTGCTCTGCATAGCTGTCAGGATGCACTCCTCTAGAGAGAGGAGCTTCTCTTTTTCCTTCCCCCAGACACCAGTGAAAAGAAATAAAATGGATATAAGAGAAATTGTCTTTTTATATTTTGTCATATTGAACCTCCAGCTCTATATTTCAATAATTTGCTTTCATAGGAATGAAACGAAAAAGTAAATGCAATTCGCCTAAAGTTTATCCACAACCCATCCATCTAGAAGATTGATGACTCTTCTGCTGTAAGAGGCATTTTTTTCAGAATGTGTAACTTGCAATATCGTTGCCCCATTCTCGTTCAAATCTTTAAACAACTCCATAATTTCTCCGCCTTCTTTTGTGTTTAAATTGCCTGTAGGCTCATCGGCAAGAATGAGTTTAGGATCTACAATGACAGCTCTTGCAACCGCAACCTTCTGCTGCTGCCCGCCAGATAATTGATTGGGGAATAGATCTCTTTTGGCGACCATATGAAATCTGTCGAGCATATCGCAGACCTTGCTCTTACGTTCTGAGCCTTTCACTTTTTTATAGAGAAGTGGTGTTTCGAGGTTTTCATAGACTGTTAAATCATCTATGAGGTGATAGCTTTGAAAAACAAAACCTATGCAGTTTTTATGGAGCTCAGTGAGTTGCCTTTCGCTCAATTTATGGACTGCCTTATCAAAAAAGTAATACTCACCGTTCGATGGTGTATCCAGCATTCCAAGAATGTGAAGCAACGTTGATTTTCCTGCACCCGACGGCCCCATTATGGTTACGAACTCGCCTTCCTCTATGTCAAGGTTTATCTCTCGTAAGACAAATGTTTTGACAAAGCCCGAGGAATAATATTTTGTAAGATTACTGAGTTTAATCATCTGTTATCTCCATCTATTGGGACGTTCCCCACAGGGACACTCTGCCTTTATCATCTCGTCTCTCTCAATCAATATATGCTCATGGCAGGGTGTCCCTTTCTATCTATGGGAACGTCCCCTATTCGTATCGAAGCGAGTCTACAGGATTAGCAATGGCTACTTTTATGGCTTGGTAACTGACAGTGATTAGAGCGATAACAAAAGCGAGGCATCCTGCAAGGATAAACGCCAAGACTCCTATGTTAATGCGATAAACAAAATTCTGGAGCCATTTGTTCATTGCGTAAAAGGCCACGGGCCAGGAAATAATATTCGCTAACAATACCCATTTTGTGAATTCTGTCGAAAGATGAAAAATGAGATTAGACGTTGTTGCTCCGAGTACTTTTCGAACACCGATCTCCTTTGTGCGTCTCTCGGCTGAAAATGCAGCCAGTCCAAACAAGCCCAGACAAGCTATAAATATGGCGATTATGGAAAATGTGCGAATAATCCGCGCAGCCTGTTCCTCTCCTTGATAGCGTTCATTTATATCCTCATCCAAAAAAGTATAAGCAAAAGGATATTCAGGAATAAATTTAGTTATTGTTTCTTCAATGGAAGTAAGAGTTCGAGAAATATTATCTGGCTTTATTTTAACAGCCATTGTCACAAAGTATTCGGGGTCGTAGATTAGAACCAGCGGCACAATCTCTTCATGAAATGACCCGATGTGATAGTCCTTGGTCACACCGATGATTGTTCCCTCTATGCCTATTCCAGACCGCAATCTCTTACCCAGCGCTTCCTCTGGAGAGGAAAGCCCCCATTTTCTCACTACTGCCTCATTGATAATGAATGCTTCTTGAAAGTCCGTAGAATATTCTTTTGAAAATTTCCTGCCTGCCACCATTTCAATATTGAAATTATCTAAAAAATCATAATCCACAAAATTATGTTCTATGTAAAAAGTCTCCTCGACATCAATGCCTTCAGGAAGGGCTCGCGTTATTATAGTATAAGTTCCAATGGGTGCTCCTAAACATGCCGAAGCACTTGTTATATCAGGGTAGCTTATGAGTTCATGCTTTATGATTTCATATTGTTTTCGACCAGATTCGCTATGAATGGGGACAATAACTGTATGCTGCTTCTCAAATCCTAAATCGGAATTTTTCATATAACGCAGTTGTTGAATGATGACGATTGTGCATACAATCAAGAGGATGGAAACAGAAAATTGGATAAGGACAAGGGCCTTTTTAAAGAACAATTGACCGACTGAAGCCTTTATCGACTCTGTCAAGCCTTTTAATGTCTTAATAGGCTGATGCCTGGATAAGAATACTGCCGGATAAATACTGGAAATGGCTCCTATAGAGACAGCAATTGCAAAAAATCCGGCCAAAAAGAATAGATTTTCGCTGTAGGTAAAGTCAATGGGCTTTCCGACCAACGAGGAAAAAGCAGGGAGGAATGCTTCCACTAAAGCCAACGACAAAAACAAGGCCAATAGAGTTAAGAGAATAGATTCTCCCATAAATTGTTTAATGAGTTGGAATCGTTCAGCTCCTAAGACTTTCCTCATTCCCACTTCTTTGGCTCGTTTGGCCGATTGGGCAGTGGCCAGATTCATATAATTTATGCAGGCGATGATTAAGATTAGCATGGCAATGGTGGATAAAATAATTAAATTTGAAACAGCATTACCTGAGATTTCGTCCTCGAGCGAGAAT
>CAZSPM010000240.1:4055-4247 GCA_964608785.1 uncultured Eubacteriales bacterium | reverse complement strand
TGGTTTCCCGCTTCAGCGGGAACAAGCCTGGATTCCTGCTTGCGCAGGAATGACAGAAAGTTTCCAAGGTCTGACTCCAATGTTGCTCAAGGTCTGACTCCAATGTTGCTCAAGGTCTGACCCCAATGTTGCTCAAAGTCTGACCCCAATGTTGCTCAAAGTCTGACCCCAATGTTGCTCAAAGTCTGACCC
>CAZSPM010000240.1:0-3955 GCA_964608785.1 uncultured Eubacteriales bacterium | reverse complement strand
CAATGTTCACAAAATTATCTGAAGGCCAATGCCTATTGACCACTAACACCTCTTGTCTTATTCAGCACTCTCATGAATGTCGAAGTGAAAATATTGGACAGATCTGACCTCTCGTACTTTGCTTTAATAATCTCAGAGATTATCCTGAGCATCTGATTCTTCCCTTCGCTTTCCCATAGGCATGGCCCATTGACCATCATCAAATGTTCACTGCCAATGGCCTTCTTAGCTTCTTCCAGCTTGTTGAAGTATACAGCAGGCTCTTCACTCGTCCAAATGAGACCCAGGGCTGACTCTTTCTTTTTAATGAGGCCCAGGATTTCCTTGTCAGGCAGTTCTTTTTCCAGAAAAATCAGAGGTTTTTTGGAGGCATTTAAAAGCGCTTTGGCTTCTAATCCGCTCGCCCCTTTGACCAAGAGAAGAAGGCCGCTTGAATTTATGGCCTTGATGATTGTCTTCCCTTCCTCACTCAGTCCTTCCTTGCCGAAAAGCAAAGACGGCTCTCCGAGAACAATAAAATAGAGTCCCTGTTTGGCTAGAACCTCTGCCCATCTAGGATTATCCCGAAAAGAATTGATGCCCCTGAGTCCCGGCATAACCGTGGTTCTTCCCTGGCGGACATTCCCGTAAAGCCTCCTGGAAGAGGTAAAAAGCGAGAGTCCTTTAGCCTTTTTTATCTTTTCGGGGATAGCAAAAAGATTATTTAAGATATCAATCCTGAGCTCATCGCCAAGGAGACCTTCTTTCTCTTCCACAACGGCTGGCTGGAGATTCACATGGGAGTCCTTGGCATCTCCATGATGGGCAATGACATGACCTAGGGGTTCGAATTTGAAATTAATGATGCTCCGGTATTTTAGGTAATACGTTTCCTGCCTCATCGGAAGAATGAAATTACCCGGCTCTGAAGCGAGTATCTCTACTGCCGCATGCACAAGATCACCTGTTTTTTTCAGCATCTCTGGCTTGATCAAATCAATGTCATCCCGGCTCTGATGGTACTTGACAGAGGGCCGGGTAATAAGAAAAAACGCTGGAACTCCCTTTTCTAAAAAAGGCGTGTGATCAGAACCTCCAGGTCCCCCACGGCCTGTCTGGACATTGTCTAAAATCTCTTTGGGGAGTTTCTCTTTTAAAACCTTCCAGATCTGAGGACCATAATAGACACCGTTAAAGGGAATCTTGCCTCGGCCGTGACCCACCATATCCATGTTGATGTTGACAATGGTTTTTTCTATCGGATGGGTAGGATGGTCTGCATAATACCGCGAGCCCAAAAGCCCCTGCTCTTCAGCTGCCCAGAGCGCAAAAACTACAGTTCTCCCGGGCTTGGCTTGATTGAGCTTCATGACACGAGCCAGTTCCATGGTCACCGCAGTTCCAGAAGCATTATCATTAGCGCCGTTCATGACATCTCCCATCGGAGTTATTCCCAGATGATCCATATGGGCACCGATGACGATATACTCATTCTTTAAGACCTTATCCGTTCCTGTGATTTTGGCGATCACGTTCCGAGTAGACCTTTCCTCATCAAAAATGGCATTGACAGAGACAAAACCCTTCACTCCTGTTGTTAAAGACTGCGGTTCGCCTTTGCCATCGATATCTCTGATCAAATGACGGAGTTCTACGTTGAGGTCTTTAAAGATAAAATTGGTCACTCTCTGTTCGACTGATAACAACACAAAGTCAGGCCTATAAAGCTTTTTATCTACTCTTATCCCAAAGAAACGAGCCCGGGTGGCTGTTGGACGCTGGAAAACAATAACTCCACGAGCACCAAGTTTCTGGGCCGCTTCAATTCTTTTATCCATTTTTGTCTCATCGCCGAGCTTTCTCACAAGCTTCTGAGGAGCGCCGGCTGAAATAAGAGCGACCTTTCCTTTGACATCGACTCCTGCATAATCATCGTATTTTTTTTCAGGAGTATGGATGCCATAACCCACAAAAACGATTTCAGCCGTGAAGTGCCCAGAGCCAGAATACCTTTGGACTCGCCAGTCTTCACCATAATAAAAATCTCTCCTTTCTCTATCCGTAATGATCTCTAGCGCCACCCCTTCTTCGATATTCCGATGTTCAATCGTAAAATTCTGGAAATATGTGCCATTATCTCCTGTCGGCTCTAATCCCCATTCCTTGAACTTGGAAGCGATGTATTCTTCACCCATCACACCGCCTGGTTGTCCGCTCTTGCGTCCCAGCATGGAATCCAAAGCGAGTGCTTTAATATAGCTCCATGCAGCCTGGGCATCAAAAGTAGCTTTCTTATCTTTGGCCAGAGATGGAGCAAGCAAAAGAAAGGCCACCAACAGCACACCGATGAATTTTTTCAATTTAAGCCTCCTTTGAAACAAATAGAAAGGTCTACTATTATAGCGAAATAAATAAAAATAAAAAAAGAAAAAATGGGATTTGTTAATTAAAAAGAAAGTTCACCTTGAACATGACAATACGATCCTTAATATACCTGTTAATGCCAAGGTTTCTTGTCTCGTTGTAGATGAAATAGACGCTGGCTCCAGGCTTATAAATCCAACGGATGAGAAAATTGCTTATGAATAAATCCTCCTCGTCATTCCACTGCACATAGGCCTTGGCAAAAAGATCAGGGGTAAAAGAACAAATAACCCGGCTGGCAGCGATATTTGTGGTGAATTTCCCTCCTCCTACGGGCAGATCAAATTGGTTCCGGTCATAGATGAATTCCAAATTCAGATTTTTTGACAACTTAAGAAATCCGTTGACATTGATCCTGAAAAGATTGCCATTAAAGAACTGGCCGAGGTTCACTGAACTCCTAAGCGCGATTTTTTTGCTCTTATCTGACTCGAAAAACGTCATCAGATTATTGAATCGATGAGCTCCCTGGGGAATAAAAACATCCTCTTTGATTTCAAATTTCTCATCCAAATATTCATAATTCTGCACATAAGCAAGGAATAAAATACTCCCATTCTGAAAAAGATTAAACATTCCGGTCATTATATTTCTCGATTCAATCTGGCCTGAATGATTCTCGATATAAGTTAAATTATTAAAAAAAAATATCTGGCGGATATTCAGGATATTTGGTCTGGGACCGATGCCAAAATTCGCTCTAAGCTTCCGAATATCCGATCGAGGGATAAAGCCCATCTCTGAGTCGAAATTCTCTCCTATATCGGTGTAAGAGACGTCAATTCCCAAAAAATCACTATTGTAGAGAAAATCCAGATAAGCGGCCCAGTCCTTCCCTTTCAAATCTGGAGAAAAAGTCTTGGCAGCAAAGCCCCCCATCTGAAGAGACTGTCCAAAGGCCAGGTTGAAATCGATGGCGCCCCCTCGATTATACGCGGAACTATCAAATGAATCCTTACTTAAAACCATAACACCAACTGTTGACTTATCCAGGAAATCTCTCTTGAGGCGAAAAACCGAAAAGTTGGTTTTTTCAATATTGACCGGCTCATCATCTTCCATATAGGAAATCCTATCAGTCAAAATATCAAGAATCCCCAAAGTATAAGCTCCTGCTTTCCCGGTTACCCGGACTCCTCCAATTATAGGAATCTCCGCGCCATCATCAGACAATCCGATTGTTCGGCTGAAAAAAAGAAGCGTTGAAGGAGGTTGAAACTCACGATACCTTTCGCCAGCGCGAAAAATATCTGCCCCTTCAAGAAAAAATCCCCTCTTTTCTGGAAAAAAAAGGCTGAATCGAGTCAGGTTGAACTGTTCCTGATCAGCTTCGACCTGGGCAAAATCAGTATTGATTGTCATATCCACTGTAAAGTCAGATGTTAGACGGTACTTGAGATCAATGCCAAGATCACCCGAACGATTTAGCGATTCCTCTCCTTCTTCCTGAACACCTCCACCGATAAGATAAGGCATCAGATGAACTCTTTTTCCTTTACTCAGATTCTCTAATCCTGTCAGACGACCACAATACGAGATTTCGCTTAATTTC
>CAZSPM010000239.1:0-4257 GCA_964608785.1 uncultured Eubacteriales bacterium | reverse complement strand
CCCAGCTCAATGATAAATCGAATCGATTTTGAAAGATACCCAACAGTCGCGGGAGCAAACACGCTATTAGTCTCAAAATTGATCTCCGGGCTATTTAATAACTTTTCAATAATCGAAACAATCGGCTTAAAGCTCCCCTTTTTCCTACAAATCTCTTGGGCAAGGCCGTCAAAGCTCAATATAAGGGAAAAATTATGCAGGTTCAGAAACTGCAGGATATCATCATTAATGAGGCTACCATTAGTAGTAACATAATAATGTATCTGCTTATTAAGTGTTCTGTTTTTAACCTGTAAATAGTCTACGGCTTGCTTGATCTGCTTAAAGGCAAGAAGAGGTTCGCCCCCTGTAAAATTAATATAACATTTATATTTAAAAAAAGGATAGAAAAAATCGATAGCATTTTCTACTGTAGGGGCGTCAATGTATCTGTTCCCTTTTTTTTGATAACAATACGAACAGTTAAAATTACACTCATCAGTGAGAATAAACGTAAAGCTAGAAAACTCCATTCGCTGATTTTTGGGATCCAACAAGAAAAAAAATTAAACTCTGATGTTCTTAAATAAAAATTATCCTTCGCCTTCGCCTTTAATAGGACTTCCTTCCCCACAACCTCTTTCACCCATGCCTTCGCCTTTAATAGGACTTCCTTCCCCACAAGCTCCTTCAGCCATGCCTTCGCCTTTAATAGGGCTTCCCTCCTTACAACCTCGTCCAGCCATGCCTTCGCCTTTAATAGGGCTTCCTTCCCCACAACCTCGTGGGACCATGGCTTCTAATTGCTTTACAGCCTGCTTTATACTCTCCAATAATTCATAAAAACGATCTTCCATGATTTCCCTCCTCTTAAGATTTCCTATGTAACATACTTAACAATATAAAAAAAATAAGTCAAATATTTTTTCTATTTTGCTGTTATTATTGTCAAATGTTTTCTCTTCAATGTACCTTGTCGGTATCTACTTTTAAATATTTATCGTACCATTCAATCATTCGCCTGTGCATGTCTTTCCATTCTTCAAATACATGATCCGCCCTCTTCTGTCTTTGAAGCGGCGCTTCTTTGCTTGATCTATTGATAAACCTATCACACTATCAATAGCTTGGTCAATCAAGTGTAGGCTTGATGAATCAAGCCCTTACATATCCAAATATTTCTCCACTAAGAAGACCATCCTTAAAGCTCGCGGATATTTATGAGTATATATAGTTGACATTTCATATTAGTCTTATTAACCTTATGCTGAATTTTACCTTTGGCATTCTCCCAAAGTAACAGGACATGATCACTCGCAACGCAGGTTAATCCAGTCACTTTGGGACAAGCTATCACTTTTAAAAGAAAGGAGGAGATATGAGAAGAAAAAGCTTAATTCTGCTCGGAATTCTATTGTGCATTACCTTAGTTATGCCGGATACACCTAATGCCGCCTATCAGGCCAAATCGCAAAAAATCTCGACGAATAAGGACAAGCTCATAACGACTGCGGTTCAAGGTCAGATAGCACCGGCCGAGCCCTCAAGGTCATACACCACAACCTGGGATGGAAAGCCCAAGATGGCGATTGGAATTGGCGGTATCAATTATAACTTGAAAATTGGAGACAAGGTATTCGGATGGGCTTCCGGTGACAGGGCAACCATGGGTGTTGCGGTAGAAGGAAGAAGAGGAGATCGGTTCAGGGGTGCCTGGCTCGTCTATACTTCCATAGGCAATGAAGTGAAACTCTTAAGCGGCGAGGCTCGAGGGAAGAAGGGCGTTATCGTTGCGAAGTTTGGCAGTTACGTGCTGGTTCATTTCGAGGATAAAATCCTGGAAAAGCTTGCGGTCGGCAACATCCTTCAAGCGAAGGCTCATGGAGTCGGTCTTCAGATAGAAGGATTCGAGGATGTATTCCCTCATCACATTACACCCGAACTCTTGGAAAAGATTTGCACTCAAAATGCAGATGGAAAGCTTGAAATGCCTGTAGTCAAAGAGATACCAGCCGAGATCGTGGGGCAAGGATCGGGCGGCTCGAGCATTTACGGTAACTGGCATATTCAGACCTGTTTTCCGCCTGACATTGAGGAATACGGTTTGGATGAGCTGCGTTTTGGGGATCTCGTCCTTCTAAAGGATACTCAGACTGACTATGGAAAAGGTTACTACCAAGGAGGAGCGACATTAGGCATTGTCTGCAGCGGACCGAGCGACATTTCGGGCTTGGGTATTGGCGTGACGCCGATTCTTTCCACGAGATCTGATAAGATGACAGCACGAATTGATCCCACGGCAAACATCGGAAAGTATCTCGGCATAAAGATGAGGAAATCCAATCCCCGCTTAAATCCAGGCACTCTGAAGACGAATAAAGACAAACTGATCACGACGGCTGTTGAAGCTGTGGTGCACCCTGCTGGAAGCAGGGGATATTCGACGACCTACGACGGTAAGCCAAAGCTGAGTATAGGAATGGCCTCGATCAACTATACTGTTTCACTCGGAGACATAGCCTATGGCTGGGCGAATGCAGACCATGTGGAACCTGATGTTACCATCCAAGGTCGCGACAGAGAATCCGCCAGCCAATGTGCTATCGCTATTCTCGCCTGTATAGGTAACGAAGCGAGAGTCCTATCTGGCGAGGCGAAGGGAGCCAAAGGATTCTACATAGGTAGACATGCTGGCTCAGACGACCTTGCCTGGTTCCCGAAAAATGTTCTCGATAAACTCGCTCTGAATGATAAAATTCAGGTCAAAGCACAGGGCGTGGGATTGAAGATCGAGGGCTTCGAGGATGTGAGAGTGAACAAGCTCTCCCCTGAACTACTGGAGAACATGGGCATAACCGTTGAGGGAGATCAGCTTGTGGTTCCTATCGTGATGGAGGTCCCTGGACATATCATGGGCTCAGGAATTGGAGGTCCATTCATAGAATATATTGACTACGATATTCAGACGACAGATCCAAGAACTGTCGAGCAATATGACCTGAAGAAGATCAAACTCGGAGATCTCATAGCAATCAGAGATCATTACGACTACTACGGACGTGGACGATACAAAGGCGCTGTGACCATTGGCGTTTGCATCCACGGGTGGAGCGACTATGCAGGACACGGTCCAGGCTTGAATCCGGTTCTGAGTGCCCTGCCTGGCAAAATAAAGACTAAAATCGACCCTCACGCCAACGTTGCTTACTATCTAGGAATCAAAGCAAAGCCTCGCGACTAAATAGATTTTGGGGTCAGGTCTTGTTTTTTGCCTTTTAAGTCGGCAATATCTCTTGACGCCGTTATCTTTTCGTCAACAAAAGTCAAAGAACAAAACTTGATGGTTATTTGCTTAAAAAAGGCAAAAAACAAGACCTGACCCCAAAATTACTCATACCTCAGGGTATCCACAGGATTCGCCAGGGCGGCTTTAACCGCTTGGTAGCTGACTGTAGAAAGCGCGATGAAAAGGACAACCAATCCTGCAGCTAGGAACATCCAGAATCCTATACCTATCCTATAAGCATAGTTCTGGAGCCACTTATATACGACATAATAAGCCACCGGCCAGGCGATAAGGTTTGCGATGAGCACGCTTTTTGTAAAATCTTTAGAAAGAAGGAAAACGATCCTGGAAACATCCGCTCCCAGCACCTTCCGGATGCCGATCTCCTTGTGCCTCTGCTCTGCCATATAAGAGGCGAGCCCGAATAAACCCAAGCAGGCCACAAAGATAGCCAAACCGGAAAAAAGAGTGAGGAGCTGGCCGATTTTTTCCTCGGAAATATACAGCCGGTCATAGGCATTCTCCAGGAAATCATACTCAAATAGAGTGTCTGGAAAGATGCTTTTCCAGGTTTTTTTCAGACCAGCCAATGTGTTCCGGGTATCTTCCGGCCGAACCCGCATAACAATGTTGTAGAAGTAGTCAGGGTTTATATAAAGCATCAGAGGTTCAATCTTCTGTTTAAGAGAATACACATG
This sequence comes from uncultured Eubacteriales bacterium, assembly GCA_964608785.1. GTDB lineage: Bacteria > Acidobacteriota > Aminicenantia > Aminicenantales > Aminicenantaceae. Next base: position 294 of record CAZSPM010000239.1, on the reverse strand, counting down.
AAAATCCCTGACGACACCGATGACTGTCATCTCTCGCATTCCGCCAGACCCGGGTATAATAAACTTCTCTCCCACAGGATCGCTCAAGTTCAGCATCTTAACAGCCTCCTGGTTTAACAACATTGCGGATTTTTCATCAGTAAGAAAATCTCTTGAAAAACTTCTTCCTTCTACAATCTCCATTCCCATAGACCCTAAATAATCAAAACCCACAGAAATAGCTTGAATCGAGAATCTTTCGACCGATGATCCTGTTCTTCTCTGGATGGTTTTGGTCTCTTTGCTGAACCGGCC
>CAZSPM010000238.1:0-4264 GCA_964608785.1 uncultured Eubacteriales bacterium | reverse complement strand
GGCTTGATGAATCAAGCCCCTACAAATGAATCAAGCCCCTATAATTAAATTATGATGAGCGGCAAGAAATGATGACAAAGAAAAAAGGTTCTGCGATACAGATAGTTGTCTTTGGAGTTGTCCAGGGTGTGGGTTTCAGGCCTTTTATTTACCGGCTTGCCAAAAGTTTTCATCTCAAAGGATGGGTCAAAAATATCGGATTCGGTGTAGAAATCCATCTCGAAACCGAAGAAAAAACAGATTTCTCCGGTTTCCAAAAAGCCCTCCAGAAAGACAATCCTCCTCTATCCCAGATCGAAAGCATAACAGCGAAGCCCACCTCTTTCAGAAATCTCAAGGACTTCAAGATAAAAAAATCACGGAAGGCAGAAAGCTTTGTCTTCATTTCCCCCGACATTTCTATCTGTAAGAACTGCCACCAAGAAATGCGGACGCCTGCAGACAGACGCTTTCACTATCCCTTTATCAACTGTACTGATTGTGGACCTCGGTACACAATCGTCAAATCCCTTCCCTATGATAGGCCTCAGACTACCATGGAAAGCTTCAAGATGTGTAAGGACTGCTACAGAGAGTATATCGACCCCCTGGACCGAAGGTATCACGCTCAACCCATTGCCTGCCCAGTTTGCGGACCGCAAGTGAGCCTCGCAGAATCCAAGACAGGAAGGAAGTTAAAAGGAGGAGTGAAAAATGCTTCAGCACTCATAAAAGAAGGAAAAATTCTCGCTGTTAAGGGCCTTGGTGGATTCCATCTTGTCTGCGATGCGTTCAATTATCAAGCTGTCAGCCGATTGCGAAAAATTAAAGAGAGGAAAAGCAAACCGTTAGCTCTGATGGCCCGCAATATGGAAGTCATTGAAAAATATGCATCCCTCTCCCCTGCTGAGAAAACTCAACTCCTTTCGGCCCGGCGCCCGATAGTGCTTCTCAAAAAGAAAAAAGAGATAAAGGGAATCGCTCCTCACCTTGATGAAATGGGATTTATGCTTCCCTACACTCCGCTTCATTACTTACTGCTCGAAGATCTGGATTTGATTGTCGCCACAAGCTCCAATAAAAAAGATGCCCCTATCATGAAAGACGAAGAAGAAGGAATCGAAGAACTCTGTGATACCATCCTGACCCATAACCGTCCCATCCAGATGAGAGCGGATGACTCTGTCATGAAGATTATCGATAACCATCCGCTTTTTTTAAGACGCGCCCGAGGTTATGTCCCTTACCCCCAGGGAATTCCCGATGCATTAATAACAGAGTCCCAAATCCTTGCCCTTGGAGGAGAGCTCAAGGATACTATTTCTCTATATAAAAACGGCTATGTGATTACAAGCCAGTTCCTGGGAGACCTGGATGAACACCAGAATTTCAAATACTTCGAGGAAACAATCCGCCATCTCTCCCATCTCTTCGAAGTCAAGCCCGAAGTCATTGTTTCTGACCTGCATCCGGACTTTCATACTACACGATATGCGCAGAAAATAGGGCTCCCTCACTTTCAGGTCCAACACCACTTTGCCCACGTCCTGGCTCCTCTTCTCGAACACAAAATTCCTCCACAGAAGAAGGTTCTGGGCGTCTCCTTTGATGGCTATGGCTACGGTGACGATGGGAAGGCCTGGGGCGGCGAGTTTCTAATAGCCGATTATTCCTCCTACAAAAGGCTTGCTCATTTTAAGTACGTTCCTCTGCCAGGGGGAGACTTGGCTTCAAAACAGCCCTGGCGAATGGCTGTTTCCTACCTAACGGATGCTTTCGGTGCGAACTTCCCTTTGGCGAAAGCACTGGAGAAAGTTGGGAAAAATAAAATCAAAGGTGTCACAAGCATGATCGAGCAGGATATCAACAGCCCTCCCACTTCAAGCTGCGGCAGACTGTTTGATGCCGTGTCGTTTCTTACGGGCCTGTCACCTCTTGAGGTTGAGTTCGAAGCAGAAGCTCCGATGAGGCTTGAATCTCAAGCTGCAGAGGGAGTTAGGGAAAGCTACGGCTTTTCCTTCCTAACAAAAAGCATCCCTTTCCAGATTTCATTTGCAGAGACAATAAAATCAGTTATAGAGGACCTAGAAAAGAACACTCCCTCTTCTGTGATATCGGCAAAATTCCACAACACCTTAGCCCATGTTATAGCTCGGGTAGCAGAGAAAACAAGAAAGGAATACAGGATCGATACTGTGGCTTTAATCGGAGGTGTGTTCTTAAATAAAAGGCTCCTTCACACGGCAAGCCAACTTTTAAAAAATAAGGGTCTCAAAGTGCTTAGGCCGATCAATTACTCCCCTAACGACGAATCGATTTCTGTGGGACAGATCGCCTACGCATTAAATAGGATAAAAGAGCACAAAAAAACATAAATTATTTTCATCTATAATATAAACGAAAAAATTCTATATTCTCCTGAATCCAATGGGTTCAGACCTTCTGTCATTCCCTCGTGGCTTGTGCCCGCGAAAGCGGGTAGAGGGAATCCAGAAGTAAGAGAACGCATTCAGTCATTCCTGCGTGGCTTGTCATTCCCGTGTAAACGGGAATCCATGATCTATCTGGTTTCCCGCTTCTGCGGGAACAAGCCTGGATTCCTGCTTTCGCAGGAATGACATTTTTTTTGACCCTGTTGTATAGCAGTTTGCACAGGAATGACAGAAAGTCTGACCTCGATGATTCACTATTTAATTTTTTCCATGCGGATTTTTATTCCCCCCGCTATTGCCAAAGCAAAATTTATAATATAAGTGATACAGAAGCCAAATACCCCAAAAGCTATAAAGCCAACAACTCCCCCAACGATGGCATAAATGATACCGCCGAGCAGATTCCCCTGAAAACTTTTGAGAAAGGATGGTACGACTCTGCCGATTTCATAAAAATAATCAGTCGCTCCTGTAAAAGCTCCAATAATAATGCCTAAAAGAAGACCAAAGGCGCCCCAGAACAGCAAAAAGGACAGCGGACTCAGAGAGCGAAAGACAAAGTTAGTGGTTCTCTCACCCTTAAACGCCTCTTCCATCTTTTCATCTATATCTTCATCATCTTCCTTTTCTTCCTCTTCTGCCATAAGTTCCTCATTTTCTCTAATTGAATCTTTTCCTTTATCCTCCTCTGCTTCTTCAGTTAGATCCTCATCTTTGGCCTCTATTTCCTCTCTGACAATACTTTCGAATTCTTTGCTGCAGTTTGGGCAATCCTGGTCAGGCCGATCTAACTTATGGCCACAGTTTTTGCAGTAATATTCCTCTTCCGTTAGTTTTTGTCCACAACGAGCACATAGTACTGATTCAATCTTATTCTCGAAACCGCAATAGATACAGATAGCCTTTCCCTCTTGAATAGAAGGAGGTTCAGATTGAATCCAGTCTTCCCCATCATGAAAATACCACATGCCGCTTTGGGACCCGATCATCCAGAAACGCCCTTTTTTATCCTTGAGCCTGAGTGTCTTCAACTGATCGATAAATTCCATTCGAGAAATTTCCTTCTCCCGGAATTTTCTCTTCAGTTCTTCAAAGGCTTTTTCGACTTCTTTGAATTTCTTTTCCATTTTTCTTATATTTTATATCAAATTATTCAACATGTGGGCCTGATGAATCAAGGGCCCGCATTTCACAGGACGGATTCAAGGGATCAAACCCCTTCAAGGCCCTATTTTTGTTGACAATTTTTGTCTCTATGTTCGTAATTTCTTTATTTTCAACACATTTATAATTTATTTATTATGAACAACTTAAGAGGGATGACTAATTTTTGTGCAAATCGTCATATCTTCAAGCAATTCCTAATATTCTGCTTCATTGAAGGGCGTTTTTCCACAACTTTTCCACAGATTCTGTTGATAACTTTAGGCCCCATTTTCGTGGTCTTTTTCTATCAAAATCGAAAGATTCTTAATATATCAAATAGATTATAACCTTTGATCGGATCTGGAATGAAAGAAAGAATAAAGATCAGCACAATCACGAATCCTATGAATTTTCTGCGCGGAGAGAGAGGTGCCGCTTCGTCCTGGATTCGAGGATGTCTCAGGCCCAAAATCATGATTATGAAGGCCCAGATGAACCAGCCTATCCAGAAGAAAATTCCCATGACCACAAAAACTAGAAGGAAAAGACGGGCAACATTTTGCGATTTTCGACCAAAAAGAGCATAAGCCACATGTCCTCCATCGAGCTGTCCCACTGGAAAAAGATTAAAGGCGGTAACTAGAATCCCGACCCAGCCTGCAAAAGCAACAGGATGAAGAAAAATTTCATAGTCGGGGGGAATGCTC
>CAZSPM010000237.1:0-4273 GCA_964608785.1 uncultured Eubacteriales bacterium | reverse complement strand
AACAACAGGAGTAGATGATATAGAACCTCCGACAAAAGAATTGGAAGTTCCTGACAGAGAGGATCAGACAGCACTTCGCTTTGAGGCCATTGAAGAAGAAAAAATGAAAGAGATGATAAGGCGTCCACGGAGTTTAATTTCCAGGTTGAAATCTAAAGCTTTTGATGTTCTTTTCATCACTCTTTGCTGGATTGTTTCACTATTGCTCGCTGCCCGGTTGTTGGAAGTCTCATTATTAAAATTGATTTCTGATTCCACTCTCTCAGTTATCGGATATTATGTGATTCTCTTGGCAGCTTATTTTTTCCTTTTTATATTCTTCCTGGGAAAAACCCTGGGCGATCACATCTTCTCTCAGGAATGATGATGCGTCACTTCATCACCTAATTTGAAGTCTTCCCCTAAGAATTTTTCCTTGGCCTTTTTCTCTGAAGCTATTTCTTGGGGCGTCCCTTTGATTAGTATTTTACCCTCATCTATAATGTAAGCCTGGTCAGCTATGGCTAGAGTATCACGGACGTTATGGTCTGAGAGGATGATGCCTATTCCCTTTTTTTTCAGGCTCAGCATTATTTTTTGAAGCTCAACAATAGTCAAAGGGTCTATTCCAGTGAAGGGTTCATCCAGAAGCATAAATTTTGGTTTGAGAATAAGGGAGCGAGAGATTTCGAGCCTTCTCCTTTCGCCTCCAGACAGGCTGAAAGCGGGCTGTTTTGCCAGACTAAAGAGTCCCAGCTCCTCAAGTAGCTGGCGTTCTATTTCCTTCCGTTCTTTTTTCTTGTATGGGTGCAGTTCAAGAACTAACCTGAGGTTATCCTTTACAGATGCTTTGAGAAAAACTGAATTTTCTTGAGGAAGATAGGCGATGCCCTCCGAAGCTCTAAGATGAGTGGAATATCGAGAAATATTTTTCTCATCCAGGAAGATATTTCCTTTGTCCGGCTTGATCAAGCCCGTGATTATCTGGAAAGTCGTCGTTTTTCCTGCTCCGTTTCTTCCCAGAAGACCAATGATTTCGCCAGAATGGACTTCAATATTCACTCCTTTGACAACAAGACGATAACCGTAACTCTTGAACAACTCTTCTGCTCTAAGTATTGACATTGAAAGAAGTCGCCTCGTCAGCTAAAATACTAAAGTCATTTCCTCTGGCTGTCAAGGCACCGTGAAAAAAGTCATTAGTGTGTCGCGAAGAACCGATTTGGTTGCTCAGTTTCCAGAATGGCTTTCTGCTGTCATCAAAGGGGAGAAGGCCCAGGTTTATGGCCCATCCGGACATTGCTGCACGGTTGATTTAAGCGCTCAAGTGGTCCACACTGTTATCCTTTGGTCGAAAAATTTTAATAACTTCATCGGAAATACAAACAATCTCCGGAATTGTCTTCAGAAATACGATCAGCTCTACCTCCATTTTACCATTACAGGATTGGGAGGATGTTTTATAGAAAGGGGTGTTCCTGAGTCTTCTGCTGCAATTTCTCAACTGGATTCTTTAATAAAAATAGTGGGGTTACCGGAGAGAATATCTGTCCGTTTTGATCCAGTCATTTACTGGACAGAGGATAACAAGTTAAAGACAAACCTCTATTATTTTGAAAAACTGGCCCCAGAGCTTAATGCTCGAGGGATTAAAGACATAAGGTTCAGCTTTGCCCAGTGGTATGCCAAAGCTAAAGCCCGCTCAGCAAAATATGAGTTTTTTTATGTTGACCCCTCTCGGGAAGAAAAGAAAGAGGCCGCTGGCCTACTCGTTCAGATTGCTCAAAACTGGGATTTGCAGCTTCACTCCTGCAGTCAGGATTTTCTATCTGAAGTTCCGGGAATTAATCCTTCATCCTGTATCGATGGTCCTCAACTTCAAAAGCTTCATCCCCAAGGAGCGCCTGTATCATGCAGAAAAGATAAAAACCAGCGAACAGAGTGTCGATGTACAGAATCTGTCGATATCGGAAGCTATACCCAGTTTTGCCCGCACAGTTGCCTTTACTGTTATGCAAATCCGAGGATTTAAGCTGAAATCTCTCCTCTTTCCAGACGGAGAAGATATTCCTTGACTTTAAGCCCAGCCCCGAAGCCGACAAGGCTTCCATCAGATCCGATAACTCTGTGACAGGGGACAACAATAAGGAGGGGATTGAGAGAGAGCGCCTGACCAACGCTTCGATAACCTTTATGATTCAATTTGTGAGCAAGAGACTTATAAGTCTCGGTTTTTCCGAATGGAATTTTTCTTGTTTCGAGCCAAACTTTTTTGTGGTAAGCAGTTCCAGAAATAAAATCGATGAGGAGAGAATTAAAACTTTCCTGTCTTCCTTTAAAATAATTATTAAAGAGTTTTACCTCCAGTCGGAACTTATTTTTGTCGTAGAGGAGCGGAATAGATTTATCTTTAAAAAAGTCAATTGTCTCTTTTAAGCGATTCTCATTCTTCACGAAAACCGCATGATTTAATCCTTTTTCGGTTTTGGCAAAAAAGATTCTGCCTATCGGGAAATCATGAAGCGTGTAAAACATTTTTTTTTAAATGCCCATGGAGAGTCTTTCGGCAAGGGCGAGGGGAAGTTTCTCTTTCAAGATTTTTCTCATGGCTTCTTTTATATCGTATTCGAGCCTGAAGAATTTGACTCTTGCTGTTTTTGTGTCGTATATGGCGCATGCGGCAAGAGGGTTTCTATCACGAGGCTGACCTATCGAACCCGGGTTTATAAGGTATCTGACACCCTTTTCAATCTTAATCTCGTTAGTATTGCCCATCAGGAATGTTCCTTCAACGACTCCATCTTTTTCTGTGTATATAAAAGGAAAATGGGTATGTCCGAAGAAACATATAGGTGTCTGGATGTGCGAGAAGGCTTCCGATGCATCGAATTCCCCAAATATGTAATGGTCTTCATCAAAGGGTGCTCCATGGCAAATGGTGATTTGCTCGTTGATGATCAGAGGTCCTTGTTTCAGCCGGTAGATATAATCCAAATTTTTTTTCAGGATAGTATTCTTTGTCCAGAAGATAGCCGAGGCAGCGATAGGATTGAAGGTCTGGACAGAGTCAAGGCCGCAGACGGCCTTGTCATGATTGCCCCGGATCGTGGAGATGGGTTTCAGGGCGCGAATTTTTTGAACGATTTCGTTTGGGTTTGCGCCATAGCCAACCATATCTCCGAGGAAGATGTAATGGTCAATCTTCCTTTTTTGGATGAATTTGAGGAGCGAGAGAAAGGCTTCTAAATTTCCGTGAATATCCGCAAAAATTAGATATCGCATCTTTATGCCGCTTTTTTTTGTGATGAATTATACATTTTATGGGCTTTGTAAGAGCTTCTCACCAGAGGCCCTGATTCAACATCCTTGAATCCGAAGTCTAAGGCGACTCTCCTCAGTTGAGCGAATTCGCCAGGGGTATAATACTTCAAGACAGGGGCATTTGTTTTTGTAGGCTGGAGATACTGGCCGATGGTCAAAAGGTCACAGGAGGCTTCTCTTAAGTCTGAAAACGTCTGGATGAGCTCTTCTATTTTTTCTCCGAGACCCACCATGAGGCCTGATTTTGTGAGAGCTCCCGTTTCCTTTGCCATTTTTAGGATTCTTAAAGACAGGTGATAATTCTCTTTTGGTCTATTGATTAGTGGATAGATTGTTTTCGCTGTCTCCAGATTATGATTCACAATATCAGGCCTGGCTTTGATGAGTTTCTCCAGAGCGTTCCGATCGCCATTGAAATCCGGTATCAAAACCTCGATTTTAACTCCTGGAGTTCTCTCTTTAATCGCCATTATTGTTTCGGCAAAGAGCGTTGCTCCGCCGTCCGGTAGATCATCTCTAGTTACCGAAGTGACCACGGCATAGCGGAGGCCAAAGGAGGAGACAGCCTCTGCAACGCGCATCGGTTCGTTTTGGGAGGGGACTGAAGGGGAGCCTTTCTTTACGGCACAGAAGGAGCAGCTTCTGGTGCATACGTTACCCATGATGAGAAATGTCGCGGTTTTTTGGGACCAGCATTCCGAGATATTCGGGCATTTTGCGCTCTGACAGATGGTGTGAAGTTTTTCTTCTTTGAGGATACTAGAGACGGCAAAGAAATTTTGGTGCGAGGGAAATTTGACTTTTAGCCAGGAAGGCTTTCTTGTGTTTGTTTGCGGAAGCGACACCACTATTCCTGCTAGGGATAAAATAAATAAAAAAATCTATAACATATATTAAAGTACTTTTAAAACCAGGGAAGAAATGAAATCATAGTATTCTAAGTCTCTGTCTCTTTTTATACGTCTTAAAGCAT
>CAZSPM010000236.1:0-4277 GCA_964608785.1 uncultured Eubacteriales bacterium | reverse complement strand
AAGATTGCCTTCAGCAAAATGATTGAAAGAGTGACTTTCATAGATTCCTTCTTTTTCTAAGGCTGGAAATACGTTGGAACTCTGCAGTATTTTTTGGATAAAGAAAAACGATTCACTCCCATGTTGCGCGGAATTCCCCTCTCGGGTCAGCAGATTAAGACTGCCTCCTGGAGAAAGTGATTGAGGAGGAAGCCCTGCATTGATAAGCTGGGAAAACCGAAGAGAGTAAAAATCTGGATAAAAGAGAGGCATCCCAGTCATGTAGGGATCAGTGACATCCAATCCGTTGAGAAGGTAAACATTCTGTGTCCAGGAGCAACCTCCCCTAGAACTGAAAAGCGCAGGATTGCTTCCCCATAGACCACCGACATCGATTCGATTAGTGGTTGCTGATAAATCCTGATTTTCCATAAGAGACCAGATATTATGAGCAGAGGGAGATTCTTGTATTTGAGATTTATCAAGGACAGTCTGGAAAAGGCAGTTTGTGAAGTCAAAGGGAAGTTGATCACATCTAGGCGTTTCTATTTCCTCATTGGTAACTAGGATAACCCTTAAATAAAGTGATTGGGATGGTTCAAAAAAGATGTCTTCTTGAATAAGGGGCTGATATCCTTCCCGTTCGAAGTAAATTGTATAACGGCCGAGCGGCAGACCACAGAGCAGAAATGATCCTGAAGGGCTGCTAGTCAGTGTTTTTTCGAGGTTTCTCTCTTTTTCTACGACAAGGATTCTCACATCTTGTAGCGGGTTTTGGTCCTTGTCTGTTATCGAGCCCCACAGGTTCCCATTATCTTCGGCAAGGGTATTTGAGTTGAAAGAAATCAGGAAAGTAATGATGAATAATAGAAAAATATGCCTATTGAGACCAACTCTTGTCAGCTTACTCGTTCTCCTCTCATTTAAAGTCTCACTATTTTTTACTTATTTATTTATCGCTGTCAAGTAAAATGGATAAAATGGGGTCAGACTTGGATAACTTGAATAATCCTTTGGGTTCCAGCGAGGTAAAAAAAATGTCATTCCCGCTACCTGCTTCCGCAGGCACAGGAATGACAGAAAATTATAAAGGACCCCGTTGACTTCAAGTTATGAAAGCCTGACCCCAATGTTTAAATAGAAGAAGAGAAAGGGTATAATACTCTCCTTTTGGAATAACAGGATTGAATATTCGATGATTTACAGATGTTTCCTCAAGGGAGACAGACTATAGACTTTTATTGAGAGAGAGGGAAAATGAGTGAAAAATGGGATTTGGCAATCGTGGGCGGAGGACCGGGCGGATATGTGGCTGCACTCAGAGCGGCTCAGCTCAAGAAAAAGGCCGTATTGATCGAAAATGATAGATTGGGGGGGGCATGTATGAATTATGGTTGTATTCCTACCAAATATCTTCTTCATCAGACAAAATTTTATAAAGAATTTAAAGAGAACAAAAATCTAGAAGGTCCCAAAGATGAGATAAGATACAGCTGGGAACGCTCGCAAGAAGAAAAGAACAAAACTGTCGAACGCCTGGTTAAGGGAATAGAGTTCTTGTTAAAAAGAAATGGTGTTGAAATCCTTCATGGGACTGGTTTTTTAAAAAGCGAGCGACAGGTGATTGTCCAGACAGAGGAAGGCGAGAGAGTTATCGAGTCAGACAAGATTATCCTTGCCACTGGGAGCAGGCCTGCAGAACTTCCTTTTCTCTCATTTAATGGAAAGGAAGTCATTACCAGTCGTGAGGCGCTCGACCTGAGTGAGATTCCCAGCGATATGCTGATAATCGGAGCAGGCCCCATCGGGCTTGAATTAGGAATGATTTTCCAGAGACTGGGCTCAGATGTCACGATCCTGGAAATTATGCCAACTATCTTACCCGGCAGTGATAGAGAGATAGTCTCACGGCTAGAAAGAATCCTCAAACTGCAAGGCCTTAAAATCTATACCCAAATGGAAATTGAAAAGGGGGAAATAAAAGACGGCAGGGTGTGTCTTAAAGGGAATAGCCTGAAAAGTGAATCTCCCTTTGAGTTTGAAGCAGAAAAAGTCCTATTGGCTGTAGGAAGAAGAGCTAATTCAGAGAATTTATGTGAGGAACTTTCTCTAGGTAAACAAAATTTTGTCCAAGTAAACGCTCAATTGGAGACGGAAATCCGCGGGATATATGCTATTGGAGATCTGGTAGGAGGGAAGCTTCTGGCTCACAAAGCATCCCATGAGGGCATTATTGCTGCAGAGAATGCCTCGGGACTCAAAGGGACAATGAACTATGAGGCTTTACCTATGGCTGTCTATACATCACCCGAATTCTCCTCTGTAGGTCTCACAGAAGATGAGGTCCAGGAGAGGGGAATAAAGCATAAGATTGGTCTGTTTTCTCTCCAGGCCAACAGCAGGGCTTTAACAATAGGAAAACCGGAAGGAATAGTTAAAATCATTGCTGATGAAAAGGAGAAAATCATTGGTGCTCACATCTTAGCTCCAGATGCGAGTGAGTTCATAACTGAGCTTACGTTGGCTATGAGTAAGGGATTGAATATCCAGGATATATTTACTTCCATCCATATCCATCCGACGCTGTCAGAAGCTGTGATGGAAGCAGCCATGAAAACCAAAAACAGAGCGCTTCACATCCTGAACATATAAATAAGGGGACACAATACTTAATTATAAATAAGGGGATACAATACTTAATTATTCACAGGATAAACTTACATTTTTTGGTTTTTTGGTAATTAAGTATTGTGTCCCCTTATTTATCTTGTGTCCCCCTTTCTTATTTGATATAGCCGAGAGCTTTTAACATTTCCTTGGTTTTTTTATCTATCTTGATCTCTGTTTTTCCTTTTAATACTTCTTGTGTAAAAGTGTTGAGCTTCACTTTAAGCTGGATAATTTCTTCAAGCTGGCTTTTTTCTCTAAAAATATTTTTTTTCTCTTCAGGATCTTTCTCTAAGTGATAGAGTTCGTATTTTTTTTCTTCGGGCGTAATGATGAGATGCCATGGAGATTGGAGGAGGGCAAATTTATTTCTGATCGCTTCGGGCACATAGGTTTCCTCAAAAATCGCAAATTTTGCATCTCTTTTAAGATGAAGGAGGCTCTGCCCTTGAAAGTGATCCATTTTCTCGAAACCCATAATATCCATGATGGTGGGAGCAACATCTAGCAGTGTAGTCACCTCATGTCTCCTGCCACCTTTATTCGAAGCATGGGGATTATAAATGATCAGGGGAACTTTCATGTAAATATTATAAAGAAAATGAATATGACCAATATGGGGAATACCCTGCGGTGTGCTGTATTCTCCTAATCCTTCTCCATGATCACCGACGATCAAGATGTGTGTTTTTTTAAAAAGGCCAAGTTCCTTTAGCTTATTCCAGAGCTTGCCGATCTCTCCATCCATGTATTCCACTTCTCTTTTATAAAGTTCTCTTATAGCCTCCGGAGGGAAATTGGGTCTACCGCGAAAGCTCATTTTGATGGTACGGGGAGCTGCATGATTGGTGATATTGATAATACCTTGGTTTCCGAAGTAAAAATTACCCGGTTCTATTTGAGTGTTCCAGCCCTCGGCAAATTTTATTTCTATGTTCTTTTCATCAGGTCCAAGTGAAAAATCTAGTTTATCCAACTGGGCAGGAAAGAAGGCCGGATCATTATGGTAGGGATTTTCGATCTCATAGACCAACCGGTTTTTTCCTTTTTTTAATTTTAGATTAACGCTGTATGCTATGTATTTATTCAGACAATACTCATCGATGAGCTTGTCGTTCAAGAAGAGCTTCAGATCAGGCGGTAAGTCAGGCGGAGAATAAGGATCGTGTGGATCTGAATAATGGATCCACATGAAAAATTTCTGATGCCTGTTTTTTTCCAGCCAGGGAAAGACATTCTGGTTGACTTCCTCTGCTGAAAGATACCATCGTCCTTCAGGAAATTCGTCCTCATACACTTGAAACCCTTCGTCAAGTCTAAATTGAGCTTCAAGCACTCCTAAAGAGACGAAGGCGGATGTTTGGAAGTCATTCTTCCTGAAAATGTTGACAAAAGAGGGTTTTATTCTCCTGTGTCTTACTATCTGACCATTATTATAGTTCTTAAGTTTATAAGGAGGTTCGGAGAAAAAGAGGGAAGCATGAGAGGGAAGGGTGATGGGAATGAGGCTGAAGCAATTCTCATAAAGAATTCCTTCTGTGGCCAAGGAATCAATGTTCGGAGTCAAAGCATTCTGGGAGGAATAACAACTAATAAAGTCTGCTCTTTGAGTATCTAGAGTAATGAGGATA
>CAZSPM010000235.1:0-4280 GCA_964608785.1 uncultured Eubacteriales bacterium | reverse complement strand
TCCTCCTATCCTCATCACCTCATTGGGAGCAAGTATCCTGATTTCATTAGCGACTCCTGCTGTGAATGAGCATGTTCTTGCTTCCTTCTATAAAACGGTTCGCCCCTTTGGGTTTTGGCGTCGAATCCGCTCCCATAGCCAGCTATCTACCCAGGAACTGATCAGCCCGTCAGAGAGCGCATGGCGAGCGTTTTTAAACACTGGCCTGGGGATCGTAGCTATAACTGGTTGCTACCTTTTCCCAATGTACCTTGTCGGCCACTGGCATACCCAAGCCCTGATAGCAGTCAGTGTCGCTCTGGTCGCAGTAGGCATATTGGCATTGACCTGGCTTCGCTACCTCCCATCGAAAAAAAGGGAGTAACAGGAAGAAAGTATGAAAAAATTAAAAAAGCGAGACGCTGCCCCAATTTTTATACTTATTTTTTTCTTTATGGTTTCATCTATTTCAGTCTGTAGAAAAGACTATTCAATAAAAGATACAGGCCTTTTACTGCAAGGATATGCGAAATCACTGGCTGGAGAGAGAATCCACTATCATTCCCCTCAACCCGACGCTCAGTCTGCACTTTTGGTACGCACCACTGGCGGCAAAATGTTTATCGAATGGGAAACAGAATATATCCCAGAGAATTTTCAGGAGGAACAGGCTACATTCGTCTGGATAGCGGGAATCTCTCACGATCCTGGTAAAAGGTTCAACCTGTATATCGAGGAAGAATATTTGCTCAGTTTCTACACTTCTTCACACAAAGAATGGAAGGTTATGGGAAAAAATGGCGCAGAAATGATGTTTAGAGCCACCATGGTAGATGCCTATGGTGATTCCTTCGGGTACATGTATCTAAAATTGCCGAAACCTTTTGTAGTAATAGGGAAAGCCCTAAAGATTAAAGTTGTCGGAGAGGATGCAGGAACCAGAGATTGGTATATGACTTTTGAACAAGATATTCAAAACAGCATAAAATTCAATCCAGAACCTGTTTTATTCCATAAGAATGGAAAGCTCGTTCAGTCTGTGCTTGTCGAAATAATTTATATGGGGAGACCTGCCAAAGCATCGATTCATATCGATGGAAATAAAGCCTTCCAGACTTCGCTGGATCTGGGTTTTAAATCTCTGAGAGTACCTGTTCTTCCTGTAGAAGATGACACTATTCTAGAGGCAGAAGTCGTGATTGAGGATGAAACAGTTAGAAAGGATACACTATACCTGCAGCCGGTTCAAAAATTCGAGATTTATCTCCTGCCCCATTCCCATTATGATGTCGGATATACAGAGTTACAGACAGAGGTAGAGCATAAACATTGGAGGTATTTCGAACAAGCTATTGAAATGTCCAGAAAAACAGATTCATACCCAGAAGGCTCACAGTTCAGATGGAATATCGAGGTATTATGGGCGGTTGAGAGTTATCTTAAGCAGTCATCGGATGAGAAACGCAAAGAATTCATTGAGGCCGTGAATAAAGGATGGCTTGGGCTTCAAGGGTTGTATGCGAACGAGCTGACAGGGCTGTGCAGTCCAGAGGAATTGTTCCAACTGGTTGATTATGCGCGTAGGCTTAGAGAGGAATATGGGTTCGCTATTGATTCGGCCATGATTACAGACATTCCCGGATACACGTGGGGTTTGGTACCGGCATTGGCTCAAACTCGTATTAAGTACTTCTCGAGCGGTCCCAATTATATCCCTCCCTTGCCACATCAGGGAGATCGCATCGGTTATACCATTGAGGAATGGGGAGACCGCCCTTTCTATTGGGTCTCTCCTTCAGGAGAGGAAAGAATTCTGATATGGGTTGCCGGAAAAGGCTATTCCCTTTTTCACGATTGGATCTCTGGCCCGATCAGCAAGAACAAAGGAAAACCAGTCGTTGATTACATCACCCAGCTCATGGAGAAAAACTATCCTTATGATATGCTCCAGCTACGCTATACCATAAAGAGTGA
This sequence comes from uncultured Eubacteriales bacterium, assembly GCA_964608785.1. Classification (GTDB taxonomy): domain Bacteria; phylum Acidobacteriota; class Aminicenantia; order Aminicenantales; family Aminicenantaceae. The sequence goes on along the minus strand of CAZSPM010000235.1, from coordinate 2,327 downwards.
CAACGGCCCGCCAGACCCGAATCTTGCTTCCTTTGTCAAAGAGTGGAATGAGAAATATGTATCTCCGAGATTAATCATTTCGACTGCAAGCGATATGTTTCGAGAGTTTGAAGAACGTTATGGAGATGTGATTCCCTCTGTCAGAGGCGATTTTACGGGATATTGGGAGGACGGAGCTGCTTCCACAGCGAGAGAAACAGCTCTTGTCCGAAATGCGGCGGATCGCTTAGTACAGGGTGAAACATTGTGGACAATGCTGAGTCCTGAGAACTTCCCGTCCAGTGAATTCTCCAATGCTTGGCGGAATGTTATATTATTCGACGAGCACACATGGGGAGCCCATAACAGTGTCTCCGAACCAGACAGCGACTTTGTCAAGGGACAATGGAACATTAAACAGAAGTTTGCCCTGGAAGCTGACCGTCAATCAAAAGGACTTATTTTAAAGGCCCTTGAAAAAAGACAGGGAAAACCTCAGATTATAGAAGCGATGGATGTCCATAATACAAATTCCTGGACAAGAACTGATTTAATAGTCATTCCTGAGGACCATATGCTTTCCGGTGATAGCGTGAAAGATGAACAGGGAAAGCTGCTGTCATCCCAACGGTTATCCACAGGAGAACTGGCGATCTTAGTCGAGGAAGTCCCACCATTAGGAGCGAAGCGCTTGTTTTTCGAGAAGGGGAACGCATACTCCAGAGGAAATGCCAAAGCAGACGGAGAAAATCTTAAGAATGAGCATCTTAGTCTTTCGGTGAATCCTGACACTGGTGCCATCAACAGCTTAAAATGGAAAAAACGCAATTTGGAACTGGTGGATAGAAGTAACGATTTAGGACTCAATGAATATTTTTATGTACCTGGGAAAGATCCAAAAGATGCCCTAAGCAGTGAAAATATAAAAATCTCTGTTAAAGAAAATGGTCCTTTAGTGTCTTCTTTGCTTATAGAATCCGATGCTCCTGGATGTCATAAACTGACACGAGAATTGAGGATTGTTGCAGGCCAAGACGAAGTGTATATCACTAACATAGTCGATAAGAAGCGAGTGCGCGAAAAAGAAGGCGTCCATTTTGCCTTTCCGTTTCATATCCCTGGGGGAACGATGCGCATGGATATGGCTTGGGCTGTTGTCCGTCCTGAGGAAGACCAGTTGCCTGGCTCATGCAAAAATGTCATTCCAGTGAAAAGATGGGTCGATGTTTCCAACGAGGATTATGGCATCACTTGGGCTACAATCGACGCACCTTTGATTGAAGTGGGTTCCATTACAGCAGACGTATGGGATCTGGATCCTTCGCGGCCATGGATAAAAGTACTCGAGCCTTCTCAAACACTTTACTCTTATGTCATGAATAATTATTGGCACACAAACTATAAAGCCGATCAGGAAGGGCCGACCGTCTTCCGCTATGTTATCAAACCACATGGACAATTTAATTCTTCTGATGCAAAGCGTTTTGGAGTCGAAAAGAGCCAGCCTTTGATAACGTCTCCCGCAAATATCGATCATGTTGCACAAAAATCGTTGTTTAAAATAAAACCTTCCAGTGTTATAGTCTCTTCTTTAAAACCGATCGAAAAAGGCAAAGCTTGGATGGTCCGTCTCTTCAATACAGGAGAGTCAACAGAAGAGGTAATTTTCGACTGGGGAAAAGATCCTAAAGATATGTATCTCAGCAGTCCTTTTGGAGAAAAAAAGAAAAAAATTGAAGGCAAATTTAATATCGCAGCCTACGGGATTGTTACACTCCATGTGGAGAGAAAATAAAATTGAAGAAACTCGGTTTGATAGTCAATCCTATAGCCGGAATGGGAGGCCGCGTGGGGCTCAAAGGAACAGATGGTTCTGATATTCTAGAAGAAGCTATAAAACTTGGTGCAGAGCCACAATCTCTTGCTCGAGCTAAAGAAGCTCTCAAGAAACTCGATTCTCTCAAAGGAAAGATGGAATTAATCACCTATCAAGATAAAATGGGAGAAAGCGCAGCCATCGAGTGCGGCTTTCGTCCAAAAGTTATTGGTTCCCTGACATCCCCTATAACGACTGCCGCGGACACAAAAGGAGCGGCTAAGGATATGCTGAGCTTGGGAGCTGATCTGCTCCTGTTTGCCGGAGGAGACGGGACAGCCAGGGATATATTCAATGCGGTCGGCAATTCGATGGTGGTCTTGGGGATACCCGCAGGAGTTAAGATTCATTCAGCCGTATACGCCAGCAATCCGGAAAGAGCAGGGGAGTTGGCCGCACTATTTCTGCAGGATAAGGCGAAAAATATCAGAGAAGTAGAGGTGATGGACATCGATGAAGAAGACTACAGAAA
>CAZSPM010000234.1:0-4292 GCA_964608785.1 uncultured Eubacteriales bacterium | reverse complement strand
GGAAAATCATTTTCTTACTGCTTTAGGATTAAACAATCAATATGAAGAATGTTATTTAGAATTGGGAGGGATATATTTTAAGAAAAAAAAGTATCAAAAGGCCGAACTGATGATAAAGAAAGCAATAAAGTTCAATCCAGCCAATGAATATTCTCATGATTTTTTAGGGACTCTCTACTACATTAGCGGGCTAACGAGTCAAGCCCTACATGAATGGAATAAAATCAACAAGCCCATCTTGGCCAATCTATCCATAGAGAATAATAAACTAAAAAAGAAAGAATTCATAATCAAAGAATTGCGCTTCAATCCTGGACAGATGATAAAACCATCCATGATAAGAGAGAGCCAGAAAAGGCTCGGAAAAATCGGGAACATTTCTAATGTCTCCTTCAATCTCATTCCTCACAAAGAAAGTCCCGAGGATTTCGATCTACTTTTCTCTTTCTACGAGGAGAGGGGTTTTGGAGAAAATTTAGGATTTTTTCTGATTAAGCTATTAAAAGACATTTCTCTGAAAACACTTTACTTGGATTATAAAAACATCTTTGACAGGAATATCAATATCTATACAACCTACAGATTCAACAGTTTAAGAAAGAAATTTCATATTCTTCTGACATTTCCGCGGTTTTCAGGTTTGCCATTCTACACTTCTTTAGCCTATACGGCTAAGAATGAAGTTTGGAGTTTTAAAGGCTTTTTGCCCGACCAAACAAGAGTAGAAAAGCAGATAGGAACCAGAGAATTTACCCTCAGATTTGACTATATTCATGATGACAAAACATCTTACAACCATTTTCTGAAATTCAAGATTCGAAATGTGCCAGATACCCTCTTTTCGAACAGGAGAGAAAAAAATCTCTTCTCTCCTGCGGTGAGAAATCTCTTTTCGTTTGGCGGTGAATTTAAATTCAATTTGATCCACAATTTGACAAAAAATATATTTTCTGACTTGTCTGTTGCCTATGCTCTTCTCTCCCAGAGAGAAAGAGACCACTCTCGTTTTATAAAGCTGCTGTTAACTTTAGAGAATAGAAAATTATGGAGAAAAACTTTATCTGAAGAGGTTAAGGGCAATCTATTGTGGAGATTAAGTCTAGGGCACTCGTCAACGGAAATTCCCCTTGAAGACAAATTTATGCTCGGCATCGGCCCAGATACCCACAGCTACTTAAGGGCTCATGGCACCACCGATGAAGGAAAACTTGGAAACAGCCCAATAGTCAACAGATTCATTTTATCTAATCTGCAGTACAGCCACTACCTCTTCAAGCTTTTTCCGTTTAAGATCGAAGGCGGAATGTTTATGGACTGTGCGAAAATATTCGGAGAAAATTCTCTGAACTATAAGGATGAATTTATCGTTGATTTTGGGGTTTTTGCAAAAATCTACTTGTTTAAATTTCCTTTTGTCCTATCCTATGGTCACAATTTTAAAGAAAACATAAGTTCCTTCTATCTAGGCTCCCAATTGAGATTCTGATTTTATATCACTCAATCAAATCCTAAATTTTTCACTTGAAATATTTTAAAGTTTCAATAAAATCGAAGCACATAAAACGAGATTCTAAAAATCTTTTCAAAGGAGGACTTTCATGTTAGGGAAAAAAGAAAAATTAATGTTCCAGACAATCATGACAGCGATCGCATTGTTTCTGTTTTTTTCGGTAAATGTTGGGATAACCTCTGCCAAAGAGATCAATCCTGACATCTACAAACAACTCAAGTATCGATTCATAGGCCCACAGGGCAATCGCATGATTGCAGTTGTCGGGGTACCAGGAGATCCAGGCATCTGTTATGCCGGCGCCGCATCAGGAGGGATATTTAAATCCACTGACGGAGGTGTCCACTGGAAGCCTATCTTCGACGATCAACCGGTCTCCTCCATAGGCTCTCTGGCAATTGCTCCCTCTGACCCGAATGTCATCTGGGCAGGAACTGGAGAGACTTTTATCCGCAGTAATGTCTCTCAGGGAATGGGGATTTACAAGTCCACCGATGCAGGCAAGACCTGGAAATGCATGGGTCTTGAGAAGACAGGAAGGATAGGAAAAATCATAATCGATCCGAGGGATCCCAATATCGTCTTTGCTGCTGCTATGGGGCATTGCTACGGACCCCAGGAGGAACGTGGAATTTTTCGCACCATTGATGGCGGCAAAACTTGGGAGAGGGTGCTTTTTGTGAATAAAAACACGGGCTGCTCGGATATCGTTATGGATCCAAACAATCCAAGGATTCTTTTTGCCGGAATGTGGCCGATGGAGATAGCACCATGGCTGGAGAGGAAGAGCGGCGGGCCGGGAGGTGGGATATACATGTCCCGAGATGGCGGTGCGACCTGGAAGCCTCTTACCGGGCATGGTCTTCCGGATCCTCCCATAGGCAAGGTTGCACTCACCATGTCTGCCAGCAATTCTGACCGTATCTATGCGCTGATTGAAAGCCATGAAGGGGTGCTCTGGAGGTCAGACGACGGCGGTGAGAACTGGAAATTGTTAAATCGCGACAATACATTGACCCAGAGACCCGCTTACTACTCGCGTTGCATGGCGGCACCCGATGATGACAATGAAGTTTATTTCCTAGCGGTGCGGTTTATCGTTTCATATGATGGTGGAGAGACTTTCAAAGTCGTTTCTCGCAGCCAAGCTCCGGGTGGGGATAACCATGACATGTGGATCGATCCTACAAACCCTGATCGGATGATGGTTGGCAACGATGGCGGCGTTAGAGTATCTATCAACCACGGCAAAAACTGGCTCAGACCTCGGCTTCCCAACGCTCAAATGTATCATGTCTATGTCGATAACCAGATTCCTTACTATGTCTATGGCAACAGGCAGGATGGACCCTCAACCCGAGGCCCAAGCAACAGCCGGACCAGAGGAGGGATACCATCATGCATGTGGCATTCGGTGGGAGGCAGTGAGAGTGGCTTTGCCATTCCGGATCCAGTAGATAACAACATCGTCTGGTCAGGCCACTACGAGAGCATGCTGGACCGCTATGATCTGCGTACAGGCCAGAGTCGATCTGTCAGTGCTTGGCCGGATTCGACTATTGGAGAGCATGCGGCCTTATTAAAGTATCGCTTTCAATGGACTTTTCCCATATTGATCTCGCCTCATGATCACAACACAGTCTATGTTGGCAGCCAGCATGTGCACAAGACTATTGATGGCGGGCATAGCTGGGCGATCATCAGCCCTGACCTCACTACTAATGACAAGAAGAAACAAAAGCCATTTGGAGGCCTTACCCGTGACGATGAGAGCACATACAGTTGCTGCATTTTTGCTCTAGCGGAGTCTCCGCTGGAGAAAGGATTGATCTGGGCAGGAACCAATGATGGACTATTGCAAGTGACCCGGGATGGCGGAGCTAACTGGAACAACGTCACCTCAAACATTCCCGATCTCCCTCCCATGGGAATAGTCAGTAATATCGAGCCCTCCCTCTATGAGGCCGGAACATGCTACATATCGGTGGATTTCCACAACGCCAATATACGTAATCCTTATGCCTATAAGAGCAGAGACTATGGTAAAAGCTGGAAATTGATCAGCGGCAACATTCCCAAAAGTGAGTTGAGCTATGTCCATTGCATCCGGGAGGATCCCGTGAGGAAAGGACTCCTCTACCTGGGAACCGAGAATGCGCTTTATGTTTCTTTCGATGACGGAGACAACTGGAATCCTCTGCAGAATAATCTTCCCCATGCTCCTGTCCACTGGCTGTTGATACAGGAGCACTTCAACGATCTGGTAGTAGGCACCTATGGCCGCGGCTTCTGGATCATGGACGATATCACCCCTCTTCAACAGCTAATCCCAGAGGTTATGAAATCGGATGTCTATCTTTTCAATCCGCGTCCTGCCTACCGTTTCCGGAATGTTTCCAGCCCAATGGGCTGCCCGGATGACCAGTCTCTCGGGCAGAATCCTCCCTACGGAGCCTCAATCCATTACTATCTGAAATCAGCCCCCAAGGAAGATGTCAAAATTGTCATTCTGGATGAAAAAGGCCAAAAAATAAAAAATCTTAAGGGAACCAAAAAACTGGGCATCAATAGAATCTGGTGGGACCTGAGAGACGACCCATCCAAAGAAGTGAAATTGAGGACCAGCCCAATCGGCTCTCCTCATGTCAAGGTTGGACCAAAGGGATGGCGAGCCCTGGCTGGTTCCGGCAGGCCTATCAAAGTCCTGATGGCTCCCGGAACATAAACGGTGAAACTCAATGTCGCTGGAGCTGACATTGCACAGAAGATCGAGGTGCAGAAA
>CAZSPM010000233.1:0-4357 GCA_964608785.1 uncultured Eubacteriales bacterium | reverse complement strand
CTACCCAGGATGAGTAGAGGAGGAAACACTGCAAACATGGGTAATTCTGGCTTGAAAAGAGTAATGACAGAGCCCAGAATGCCTGCGATGGTTCCAGCCGCATAGCCCCAACCATTCATGCGCCACCAGTACCAGCGCAATACGTTAGGTATGACTACACCCGCACCGAGCGCCATCATCATCCAGTTCCAGATTTGAGCAATGGATTCAGCCTGATATCCGATAAAGATGCCGCCCAAGACGATACCGATGGTTGCCATATAGCTTGCTCGGATAAGAGTTCCCTGGCTTGCATTCGGGCGGATAAAAGGCTGCCAGAGATCGCGTATGATATAGGATGCGCCACTGTTCACTGTTGAGCTGAATGTGGACATAAAAGCAGCTAAAAGACCGGCTATCACAAATCCTCGCACTCCAGCAGGAAGAAAATCCCTAAGGACGAGTGGCATAACCTGCTCGGGGTCGTTGACATTGGCTATTCCTGATAGAGCCAGAAGCACGATTCCCATAGCCATTCCCCAGCGGACAATGAGAAAGGCGCTCCAAGCTGCTCCGATTTTTGCAGCGTCTCGTTCACTTCTGGCAGCTAGGAAGCGCTGGAAGTCATACATCTGTGCCGGCCCTCCTGAGTTCAGAAGAATTCCCTTCAAAACCCACACAATCACTAGTGCTCCAAAGAATTCATATACAGAGTTTTCAGTGCCAGCAAATTCCATCAAACGCCACTTTGGTGCTAGTGAAGCCCATCCGCTTGAAAGGGAATTGTTAAGTAAAGCAGGAGTTAAATGGTTGTAAGCCACAACGGCTATAATGATACTGGCTAGGGTTAGAATAAGGGTTTGGATAACATCCGTAACAACTACACTGTAAAGTCCACCGAGAATAACGTAGAGTGTTGTGATTCCGATTATGATCAGAGCACAGGTCGTTGGTTCAAGGGAAATATAGATCGAGGCAAACTTCCCGATCCCTTGAAACGCATAGCCTATGAAGCTTGCCTGCGTAATCACAGCCATGAGGGCATATGCTGTGCGTGCGATATTTCCTCCGTGTCCCTCGCCGAAACGGGTGATCATCCATTCAGCCCCGGTCATCACGTTCGAACGCCTGACCCATTTCCCCATGTATGCGAGGAAGAAGGCACCCATCATCCAGCCCCACATCCAGTGAATCCACATGGATTTCATCCCCATCAGAAAAAGCATGGATACGATCCACATGGTGCCTGTAATGTCAAAGTTGGAGACCGAGCCGGACATGGCCAGTGCCAGCCAATGCATCCTTTTTCCGCCCAGGAAATACGACTCCAGGTTTCTCGATGCTCTCTTCTGGTACCAGAATCCAAGACTTATTACAGCGGCAAAATAAAGCACAATCACAGAATAATCTAGGGCAATCACCAATTCTTCCTTTTTTTTCTAATCCTTTTCGTTAACTGCTTCGAACATGGCGACTATGTTTTCCGGCGGTACATCAGGGAGGATGTTATGGACCTGTTGGAAGACAAATCCTCCTCCAGGGCTTAGAATCTGCACCTGATCATTCACATGTTGTCTTACTTCTTCAGGTGTTCCGTTGTTTAGAATGTGTTGAGTGTCACAACCACCACCCCAAAGAACCAGTTTATCTCCAAAATCCGTTTTAAGTCCTCTCGCATCCATTCCTCGGCTGGAGATCTGGACAGGATTGATGGCATCAAGGCCTGCTTCAAGGAGATCAGGAATAAGTTCCCTAATGCTGCCACAGCAGTGAAGCATCACCTTTACATCGGCCAATTCTTTGGCTCTCTTCCACATCAGTTCATGTCTTGGTTTGAAAAACTCGCGATACATAGTGGTTGAGATCTGTGGTCCCGATTGCATACCCAGATCATCGCCGAAAAGGATGACATCGATATAATCACCCACTGTCTCTAGAAAATGGACAAGGTCGGCAAGATGCATTTCTGTTATCCTATCTAGAAATTTATGGACATGTTGTGGATTTTCAGCGAGAAGCATGAGAAATTTATCATTTCGGTAGAGAAACTGTCCCAACTCAAGAAGATTGCCGCCAAAGAGGCCAATAACTGCCCTGTCTGTGTTGGCTCTAAGCGATCTCGCTCCCTCAGCCAATTTTTTTTCGCCATCAGGCCCTTCAGGCAGCGGTCCCGGAGGAGAAGCGACTGCACACCACATGGATTCTTCCATAACCTCAGGAATGGCATCAAGATCATCCCTTTTAAAGAAGGGATAATAGGCCTGCTCAAAGTAATGGCCGCTTTGTGGCATGATGGCAATCACTCGGCCGCTCTTGGAACGTATCACCCACTGACTGCCTTCCCTCTCTGGATGCACCCAGGCAGGAACTTTACAGGGCCTGCCGTCTGGGAGAATCCAGTCTTCCCAATCAGTCTCATCCGGCGCAAAAGTGCGGCCCAATTCTATCGTATCCACACTAAAAAGATTGAGCACATCCTCATCAACAATGGCCAACTGCTGGACCATATCGTAAATCCGGATTGGCTTTGTTGAAAGCCCTAGATGATCCCGTAGCTTTGCGTAGGCCATTACAGAGATCCCCGAAGAACGGTGGCCGGAAAAGTCGATGGGCACACGGTCTGGTTCCCTGTGGTTTAATGCAGCAAGCACACGTTCCCGGGAAGTCATTACTTGTTTTTAATCTTTCTCCTTTGGCCTCTAGTTTATTTCCATATTCTTCTTCTAGAGAAGAGATAATACTTCATCAACTTGAACTTCGTATTTTTTTGTCAATCTGGATTTTTTTAGGTTTATTTTCAATATTTTTTTTAAGTTAGCATCATCTGCATGAGCCCATTTTTTTAGAAATGAAAAGCCTTCAATCGGTAAATGAGCAACGAATACACTGATCGCATATTCAAGTCCTTTTTTTAAGATTCTAAATTCTTCTCTCCTGCGCACTATTTTATCAGATGTGATTAATTTATGAAGAATATTCTCTGTTATTCGCAGGGAAAAAAGGAGCATATTTTCCAGCTTTTTTACCGAAGCTTCATTGTTTAGAAGAGGTTGGAGCTGTTCGATGTATTCTTGCCTTTTCACCAATCGCGGCCTGCTTTTTTAAGCCAATATTAAGGATAGATTTATATTTTTGCAATACTAATTTCATTCTTTATATGCGGGGACGTCCTCCCGGAAGCATCTCTAAATCCATGATGATAGCATGATTTTGGAAATTCCTTTGCTCCGTTCAGATTTTTCACGCCATTCCCTCACTATCCTTCTTATAAGCTATGCGAAGGGTAGTGGGTGAGAAATACCGTTTGAAGGCTAAGCGGGCATAGAGGCATGAAACCGAGCGGCTTTTGACTCGCTGGGGCAAAAGCTGCGTGTTTTTGGAACCCACTGGCCTGAGCTTCTTCAAACATCTTCGCCTGGCCGACTTTATCGGCTTCCCTCGCTGCCGGTTTGAGAAGGCTAAATCTTCCGATATCGCTTTAATCATTCCTGAATATTTTCTTCTTCTTACAACTTATTTTAAATATTTTCGTATGTACAAAAGAACAAATAATGTGTAAGATTCTCGCCTTAGGAGGTAAGTATGAAAAAAAGATCTATTCTCAGCATTCCCCTGTTCCTATTTTTGTCTATTACTCTCTTGTCCTCTAATTCATTCATTTTTGCCGAGGATACAAAGCCCTTTTTGGGGACGTGGAACGGAGCTCTCGGTATTATGGGGCAGGACTTTGAGATCACTGTGAAATTTGCCTTGGATGATACCAAGGCGATCACAGGGACTATCGATGTTCCTGCACAGGGAGCAACAGATGTTCCTTTGGGGAATATTAAAATTGAAGGGAATAAAATCTCTTTTATCATTGATGCTCCAGGTGTCCCCGGAGAACCGACTTTTGCAGGCGAATTGGATGAAACGGGAAAGAAGATCGCTGGAACATTCAGTCAGAGCGGTATGGAGGGAACCTTTAGCGTAGAAAAAGAATAATATTTAGAAAGAAATCATATAGATAAGATTATTTAGCGCGATAGCAGATTTTTCCACCTTTATCGAACCGAGCCCCTCTTCTTGAAATGCAGAAGTAATGTTTTCTGCATTGTCATTATATTTTTCTTAAAAAAACTTTAAGGGGAAAATTTTGGGAAATAGCCTTGATCCCAATCAGATAGGCTCCAACTAAATAATTCGAAAACACGCGAACTTTGCCCCAGCGAGGCAAGGCCAGCTCGGTTTCAGGCTTCTGAGGGATCTGACTTTAATAATTTGTAGCATTGGGGTCAGGCTTTCATAAGTTTCTGTCATTCCCGTGTAAACGGGAATCTAGGGCTATCCACTTTCTGGATTCCTGTGGAGCTTGTGCCTGCGGAAGCAGGTACAGGAA
>CAZSPM010000232.1:0-4364 GCA_964608785.1 uncultured Eubacteriales bacterium | reverse complement strand
TTTAATAATTTGTAGCATTGGGGTCAGGCTTTATCGTGAAGAGATGTTCATAGGCAAAGCGCAGTCCGTTTTTCACTATGAGGACAAAGCCTGACCCCGCTGGAACCAATTTATAAGTCAGATCCCTCCATGCCCGCTCAGCCTTCAAACGGTTTTCTATCCACTTAGCCTCCGCTTAGCATCCCTATTATTTTCTCCTCAAAGAGCAATTCGGGAAGGCTAAATCTTCAATGGTCGCTTTATCCATTCCTATATATTTCCTTTCTATTGAGCCTACCGCATTTAAGGGAGGGAAATGATGTGTTGGCCTTTGCCCGCACGGATGGACTTCCTGATAGCTTTATGGGTAAGATCGGTCGCTATGAGGCAGGCTTTCTCTAAAGATTTCCCTTTTGCCATATAACTCAAGAGGCTTGAGGAGAGAAAACATCCTGTTCCGTGGACTCTTTTTTTGATTTTATTATTCTTAAAAATGTGAAATTTATCTCCCTTGAATAAAATGTCTACTGTTTGTCCAGGGAGATGCCCTCCTTTAATGAGACAAGGAATCTTGGCAAGGCTCGAAATGTTTTTTGCTGCTTCTATCATATCTTCAATGCTTTTGATCTTTTTCCTTACAATCAAGCTTGCCTCGTCTATATTTGGAGTCAGAATAGAGGCCTTCCCGCTGATGGCTTCTATGTAGCGGTGAATGGATTGTTTTTCTAAAAGCCATTTTCCTGAGCTTGATTTAAAGACAGGATCAACCACTTTTGGGATACTCGGGTTGTGCGATAGGATTTTTTTGATAACTTCAATATTTTCTCCGCAGCCGACCATGCCGACTTTGATTCCTGAGACAGATACATCTTCAGAAAGTGTTCTATATTGATGCCAAAGGAGCTCGGTGGGAACACAATGGACCTTTTTTACTTGTTTTGTATTCTGAGAGGTTATAGCGGTTAAAACAGCCATACCTTGGAAACCCAGATGTTTGAAAACCCCTAAATCGATTAAAACACCAGCTCCTGAGGTTGGGTCGTAGCCTGCCACAGATAATAGAATCTTTTTCATTTTCCAGATTAAATGTTTTTATAGGCTATGAAGACTTCTATCAGACTCAATTTTTATTGTCAAATGGTCGAGATCAGGTACAAGCATCTTTATTTCCGTGATGGTTGAAATGATTTTGGAAATGCTTCCGAATCAGGTTTTGCTTGTTCCCATTGAATCCATATATGGCAAAAAACAAGAGCTGGCCTCCTTCCTTGGTTTACGCTTTTAGTCCTTTGTGTTAATATGTGCCTAGTTTCAGATGAAAGCAAGAGCGCATATCTTTGTATCCGGTTTGGTGCAGGGAGTTTTTTTTCGTGACCATACTCAAAGATGGGCATCCTCTCTCGACTTAGCTGGATGGGTAAGAAATCTAAGGGACAGACGAGTCGAGGTGTTGGCCGAGGGGGACAAGGAAAAGATCAATGAGCTTATCAGAAGGCTAAAAGAAGGACCTCCTTTAGCTCAAGTTGATGAGGTCGATGTGAACTGGGAAGAATACAAGGGGGAGTTTGAGGATTTCCGGGTCACCTGGATTGGCTTCTAATCAAGCTAGAAAACGCGGTCAAATGCAATGGGGTCAGGCTTTCATAACTTTCACGTTCCTTTTGGTCATTCCCGAGTAAACGGGAATCCAGGACTGTCAACTTTCTGGATTCCTGCTTACGCAGGAATGACAAACATGTTTCTGGATTCCTATGGAGCTTATGAAAGTTATGACCCCTCTGATCATTCAGAGATTAATGAGGTTTTTTTTGTTCTAGAAATTTCTGGCGGCATTCATTCGAGCAGAAATAATATTCTTTTCCTGCATAAACTTCCTTTATTGTGTCTTCTTTAGGAAGATAAGTGTCACAGATTACATCTTTTACCATAATCCCTGAAGGAGTTTTTGGAGTTCTTAGAGTTCGGCTCTTTTTGTTTAATGTCTGGAAAAACCGGATGAGGAGGTAAAAAATATAAGCAAGGAAGGCGTAGAGGATTATCTTGAAAATTCCGGTAAACATATTCCTAAATTTAGATGATTTAGATTACTATGTCAAACTCAATGGGGTCAGGCTTTCATAACTTTCATGTTCCTTTTGGTCATTCCCGAGTAAACGGGAATCCAGGACTGTCTACTTTCTGGATTCCTGCTTCCGCAGGAATGACGATATTCTACTGTACTCTGGATTCCTGTGGAGCCTGTGCCTGCGGAGGCAGGTGCAGGAATGACAAACATGTTTCTGGATTCCTATGGAGCTTATGAAAGTTATGAAAGCCTGACCCCTCCGGCCCAATTTTTGCTTGATTATTAATAGGCTTGAAAGTAATATGGAAAAGGAAAAATACAGATGCAGGGCCATCAAATAAACGTAAACGCGAATTAATCATAGTTTTTTCATTATGTTGTCATAATAAAGAGAAATAATGGATCTTTTGCTTACTGAGGAACAGAAAACATTAAAAGACTCAGTTAGAAATTTTGCCGAAAAAGAGATTCAACCTTTAGTGAAGGAAAGCGATGAAAAAGGGGAATGGCCAGACGAATTGACAGGGAAGCTGGGAGAGATGGGGTTGTTAGGCATAGTCATTCCTCCCGAGTATTCAGGGGCAGGCTATTCTAATGTAGATTATGTCATCATTCTAGAAGAGATTTCCAAGGTGGATCCATCTGTTGGTCTGGTTGTAGCCGCCCATAACTCTCTCTGTTCAAATCATTTCAATCTCTTTGCGAATGAAGAGCAGAAGAAGAAATATTTGACGAGGTTAGCTTCCGGCCAAACTTTAGGAGCCTGGGGCCTTACCGAACCTGAGGCAGGTTCTGATGCAGCTGCTTTGAAAACAAAAGCAGAGAAAAAGGGAGGATACTGGGTGCTCAATGGAACAAAGCGTTTCATCACAAACGGTTCCCTGGCAGAAATCCATGTGGTGATGGCAATGACAGAGCCTGAAAAAGGGAGAGAGGGCATCTCTTCGTTTATCTTAGAGAAAGGAACAGAAGGTTTTTCGGTTGGAAAGAAGGAAGACAAATTAGGCATAAGATCTGCTGATACATCTGAACTAATTTTTGAGGACGCAAAAGTTCCTGCAGAAAACCTGATAGGAGAAGAAGGAAAGGGGTACATGCAGGCCATGGCCATACTGGATGGCGGAAGAGTCAGTATCGCTGGTTTTTCTTTGGGAATTGCCGTTGGGGCTTTAGAATCAAGCTTGAAATATGCAAAAGAGAGAGTTCAATTTAACCAGCCCATCGCCAATTTTCAGGCTATCCAATGGATGCTTGCTGATGGTTTTACCGAACTTGAAGCGGCTCGCCTTTTAACATACAGAGCCGCTTCCATGGAAGACCAGGGAAAGAGGATTCCCAAAGAATCTGCCATGGCTAAGCTCTTTGCAAGCGAATTAGCGGTAGACGCCTCTTCCATGGCCGTTCAAATTTTTGGTGGTTATGGATTTACGAAAGATTATCCAGTAGAGAAATTCTACAGAGATTCAAAATTAGCTACTATCGGGGAGGGAACTTCTGAAATCCAGCGCTGGATTATTGCCCAGAAAGTTCTTTCCGAATATTGAAACAAATCCGTTTTGGCAAGAATCTAGCCAGTTGTTACAAAAAATGAGAAAAATGCCAGAATTAGCTCAGGAGATAATTGAGGGAAACCAGAGAGCCATTGCTCGAGCGATCTCTTTAGTAGAGAACAATAGAGACAAAGCTCAGGAAATGATGAGAAAGATTTTCTCTCATACGGGAAAGTCAACTATCGTGGGGATCACAGGAGTGCCAGGCTCTGGCAAGAGCACCTTGGTTGACCAGATGATCGGGCATTTGCGGAAGAACGGAAAGAATATTGGCATAATAGCTGTCGATCCTTCAAGTCCTTTTAGTGGAGGGGCTGTTTTAGGGGATAGAATACGGATGATGCGGCACAGCGTTGATCCTGAAATATTTATTCGAAGCATGGCGACAAGAGGTCACTTGGGCGGTCTTGCTAAAGCAACAGGGGAGGCGATTGCTATACTTGAGGCCGCAGGGAAAAATCTCATTCTAGTAGAAACGGTCGGCGTTGGACAGGACGAGGTTGAAGTGGTCAAGCTGGCGGATGTAGTTCTTGTTATCTTAGTGCCAGGTGCAGGTGATGATATCCAAATCTTCAAAGCAGGAATCATGGAAATTGCTGATATTTTTGTTCTTAATAAAGCAGATTCCCCTGGTACTGAAAAAACAGAGAAGCAGCTAAAAGCTATGTTGGAATTGGGTCTTAAAAAAGAGAGTATGCCGCCTGTCGTGAAAACCGTAGCGACAGAAGGAAAAGGAATAGAGCTTCTTATTCGTGATTTAAATAAATTTT
>CAZSPM010000231.1:0-4387 GCA_964608785.1 uncultured Eubacteriales bacterium | reverse complement strand
CTTTTTAACAGTGCGAGAGAATGAAGCACACTGCAGGAGTCTAGAGCATGAGAAGGGTTCGCTTTGAATTGCTCTACATGCTGATACCCGCCATTAGATATTGGATAAAAAAGGGGCATAAAAGGAGTGAGGGTTGCTTTTTTCTTATTAAGGCGGAGATTGCTTCGCTTCTCTCGCAATGACGTTTATTAAAAGTTATAAAGGCCTGACCCCAATGACTCTTTGGGGATCTACCCTTGATATGCTATAATTCAGAGAGCATGAAACACACTGCTTGGGTAGCCCTTCTGTCTCTGTTTTATTTTTCGCTCACCGCTGAAGATGTCGCTTTAAGAGCAGAGAGAAAGCTTCATTCTCTCCAGTCTATCCAAGCTAATTTTGATCAGATCTATTATTCCGCATCCATGTCCACTCCATTAAGAGAAAGGGGGAAATTCTATTTTAAAAAGCCGGAATTGATGAAATGGGTATACGTAGATCCAGAGGAAAAAATTTTCCTTTATAAAGATGGAGTTTTCCAATGGTATGTTCCAGAAGACAATGAGCTTATTCGCGGTGCTTTATCTAAAGAACAGCATGAGGCAGAAATCCTGACGATTATTTCTGGCCAAAAGAGACTATCGGACACATATATCATCGAGTTTAGTTCATTTCCTTCAGAAAGAACCGAAGCCTGGCAACTGAAATTAACATCCAAAGAAGAAGGTGAGTATTCCTATATCCTTTTAGAGCTCGATAAAAAAAGCTGGCTTATTCTAAGAGCAATCTTTTTTGACTGGGCCGGCAATAAAACTGAATACAAGTTCACAAAAATAAAGACCGATGTTCGTTTTTCCAAAGATATGTTTGAGCTTAAAGTTCCTCCCGATGTAGAGATAATCGAGTACACATCAGAAAAGAAAAAATGAACACAATCCAAAATATTCCTCCTTCTGAACCTTCTCTTCCTGGTTTCGTATATAACATTTGAGGACTGGATGTCCTCCATGGATGAAGACAAAAAATTAGTTGAAAGAACTATCAACGGCGAGAAAGAGGCTTTCGAAATGATTATCCGGAAGTATCAACAACCCATGGTGAACTACATTGGTCGAATGGTGGGAGAACGCGAGTTGGCCCATGACTTCACCCAGGAAGTGTTTATAAAAACATATTCTGCGCTTCCTTCGTATCAGCCTGAATATAAATTCAGCACGTGGCTCTTCAAAATAGCATCCAATTTCATTATCGATCACTGGCGAAAGAAAAAAATTGATACCCTTTCCATTGACCAAAGGCAAGCCGCGGAGGATGAGAGACCATTCCCTCAAATCCCTGATAACGAACCTTCTATAGTCAGGAAGTACGAAATGTCAGAGCTCCGAAGAAGAATTGAAAAAGCTCTGGATAAGCTCCCTACTTCTCTGAGGGAGTTATTTGTGTGGAGACATATAAATGAATTCAGTTATGAGGAAATGGCAGAGATAAAAGATTTGCCAGTAGGCACGATAAAAAACAGAGTCTTTCAGGCCAAAGAAGCCATTCGCAAACACCTGGAGGAAATAACATGAAGTGTCTCGGCATTGACCAGATTTATTTATACCTCGAGAAGGAGCTTCCTTCTGAGGAAAATAAAAAAATAGAAGAACATATCGCGACTTGTTTGAAATGCAAAAATGTTCTCGAAGAGAGAAGCCTTTTACTTCAGGCAGCAGATAGTCTTCCCCTCCTGCAGACACCTCCTGATTTTATACAACAGATCATGGAAAGAATCCCGCCAGTTAAAGTTTCCCTGCGCGAATGGGTCACAGCAGTAGCTGTTGGATCTTCCTCGATTATGGTAACGCTCTTCGCCTATTTTATATTCACTGGACAAAATCTTATGTCAGTCCTGGACAACTTTAGCCATACACTGTGGAATACTATAAGAAATGTTGCTCTTATCCTTGTCAAGCTTTTCAAATTAGCCTCTCTCTTAATAACGATTATTTCGCAATTTGTTGGGTATTTCTTTGAGAATTTTGATCGCTTGACAACCCTCATCAGCCCTGAAGTCCAGATAATCATAATTACCTTCAGCATTATTTTGTTTACTTCTTTAATCTTAGGAATAAGAAGAAAGATTTTAATCGGAGAAAAATCATGAAAAATAAAATATTTCCAGCCTTTATCCTTTTCTTCTTTCTCGCAGGATTTATCCCTCTCCAAGGTCAATCCAGCTTTACTCTGACAAAAGATATCGTTGTGGCTGAAGACGAGGTTCAGGAAAATGTCATCTCTTTTG
This sequence comes from uncultured Eubacteriales bacterium, assembly GCA_964608785.1. Taxonomy (GTDB): domain Bacteria; phylum Acidobacteriota; class Aminicenantia; order Aminicenantales; family Aminicenantaceae. The sequence goes on along the minus strand of CAZSPM010000231.1, from coordinate 2,124 downwards.
GAGGGAACATTCTTATAGAGGGAAAAGTCGCAGAAAGCGTGATTGCATTTGGCGGTACAATCACTGTGAAAGGAGAGGTTGGGGAAGTCGTGTTGGGAATAGGCTCAACCATAATCCTCAAATCTACAGCCGTCATAGGAGGGGATGTGGCCTCATTAGGAGGAGAGCTCACTAAAGAGCCCGGATGTACGATTGATGGCGATACAATCTATTTTAAGACTTCTGAAGACGTCACAAAATTCTTGAAAGAGGGTCTGGTTGGTGTCTTCTCTCTGTCCTTAATTCCCCTACTTCTGATTATAAAACTCATAACTATTTTCATCTGGTTTCTCCTGGCTTTGGCTGTAGCAGCCATTTTTCCTCGCCAGATCTCATTCGCCTCTTCCCAAATCCGAAAATCCTTCTGGCCGATTTTTGGTACAGGTCTTTTGAGTCTCATCATATTTGTAGGCTTAGTCATCTTCTCTGCCCTCCTCTCTCTCGTCCTAATAGGTATTCCTATCCTCCTCTCTCTCATCATCGTAGCGATCATCATCAAGATTTTTGGTCGCGTCACCCTTTTCTATTTCTTCGGAGAAAGCCTTTCCAGAGCCTTTGGCAGCAAAAATCCCTCCACTATTCTTGCTGTTATTCTCGGTTTGATACTGGTAAGCATCATTACTTTTATTCCCATTATCGGTGCCCTATTCTCTTTCTTCTTGAGCATAATGGGTTGGGGAACAGTCATAAGGACAAAATTCGGGACAACTGAAAACTGGTTTAGAAAAAAGTAGGGGCGTGATTTATCTGTAGGGGCTTGATTCATCAAGCCTACATTTCTAAATCGTGAAGATAAATCATGGGGCTGAGAAATCAACCCCCTCCATCAAGAGACATGTGGGTTTAATGAATTAAACCCCTACGCATTATATCTCAAGGATTTCTTTTTCTTTGGCTGCAGCGAGTTCTTCTATTTTCTTTGTGTATTCATCGGTCACTTCTTTTAGTTTATCGTAACCCCAAAACTTATCATCTTCAGTAATCTCTTTTTCCTTTTCGAGTTCCTCAATCATCTCCTTGCTATCTCTTCTCAAATTGCGAAGAACGGTTTTCTCGTCCTCTAACATTTTCTTTATGTGCTTGGCCATTTCTTGTCTTCGTTCCTCATCCAGCGGTGGAATCGGGATTTTCAGCATCTTGCCGTCGTTAATAGGATTGAGTCCAAGGTCGGCGCTTCTTATTGCTTTATCGATGGTTTCCAGCAAGGATGGATCCCAAGGCTGGATTGTGATTAAAGTCGGATCTGGAACCGCAAGAGTTGCCATTTGATTGATAGGTGTTAAGCTTCCATAGTAGTCTACCTTTATATCCTCGAAAAGGCTGATGTTTGCTCGTCCTGTTCTTAGTTTGCTTAAGTCTTTCCGGAAATGCTCCGCCGAAGCTTTCATGTCTTTTTCAAGGTCCCTCAATATGTCCTTAACCATCCCTGTTCCTCTCTAACTAAAAGGATAAAATGGGCCATGTAACTTTTTTTTACAAGATTCCCAAGGTTGTTCCGAGCCCAACGAGAAATCTACTTCGCTCTTCACAATGATATTCTGCAGGTGGGGTTGATAAATCAAGCCTCTACAACATGGAAAAAAGCAGCCTGTCCCCATTTCTTAATAAACTCTTGTGCCTACTTTCTGTCCCAAAACAGCCTTTTTTATATTCCCTTTTTTCTTAAGGTTGAAAACCACGATGGGAAGGTTGTTATCTTTGCATAAAGAAATTGCTGTTGTGTCCATGACCTTCAGCCCTTTTTTTATCACATCCATGTATCCGATAGAACTGTATTTCCTGGCTTTTTTATCCTTTAAAGGATCTGCTGAATATACCCCATCGACTTTTGTCGCTTTCAAAATCACTTCGGCTTTTATCTCCAGGGCCCTTAGGGCGGCCGCTGTATCCGTTGTAAAGTATGGACTCCCGATGCCTGCGCTGAAAATGATAATCCTTCTCTTCTCAAGATGTCTCAAGACTCTCCTTCTGATAAAAGGCTCAGCCACAGCTTTAACTTCAACAGCAGAAATATGCCGAGTGAAAATCCCTTCTCTTTCTAAGGCATCCTGAAGAGCAATCCCGTTAATTATAGTAGCCAGCAAG
>CAZSPM010000230.1:0-4394 GCA_964608785.1 uncultured Eubacteriales bacterium | reverse complement strand
TTTATTAATGGCGGCTGCAGAGGCAGGCGCTGCTTATGTGGACATTGAACTCGAGGCTTATGAGGACTTCAAAAGAGCCCTTATTCAAAAAGCTCGAAGCCACAGATGTAAAGTCATTATATCTTACCACAACTTTAAAAGGACTCCTGGTCGAGCAGAGCTTGAGCAAATTGTTAATCGATGTTTTGATTCCGGTGCAGACATTACTAAAGTTGCATGCTTGGTCCAATCCACGAAAGATAATGCCCGAATTATAGGGCTTCTAAGCGATACCAGATCCCTTGTTGTTGTAGGGATGGGCCAGTTAGGAAAGATTACACGGATTGCAGGACCTCTCCTCGGGAGTCTATTCACCTATGCTTCCCTTGATAGAGGAAAAGAAACGGCTGAGGGTCAGATTGACCATATGCTATTGAGAAAAATCTTTATGAGCCTTAAAGATGTCTAAAAAACAAATTTTTGCTGTTGCAGGAAAGCCGATTTTGCACAGTCTAAGTCCCTACATTTTCAACACACTGTTTCAAACTCTAAACATTGATGCCTGCTATACTCGACTTACTGCTTCGAGTGCCGAAGAGGCTCTTAGGACCGCCCGAGAAATGGGACTTCATGGAATGAACGTTACCTCCCCTCTAAAAGAAGGCGTGACAGACCTTATGGATGGCTTGGATGATAACGCAGAAAAGATCAAAGCCGTCAATACCGTTGTTTTCCAAAATAACAAAGGGGTAGGTTATAACACCGATTACAAAGGCATAATCCAAGCTCTAAGATCTAACAGCATAAGTCCTGGTGGTCGAAACATTATAATATTAGGAGCAGGAGGTGCGGCCCGGGCAGCAGCCTACGGCATGAAGATATCGAAGGCAAAGAAAATCACGATCGCAAATCGTGATATCAAAAAGGCACAATCCCTCGCTGATCTACTTGGCTGTGAATACACATCGCTTCAGAGGGTGGCTGACTTATTGGAGGAGAGCGATATTTTGATTTCCTGCATTCCACAGTCTATCTCCATGTTTACTGACACCTTATTACGAAAAAACCTTATCCTCTTGGATGCGAATTATAAATATGACCATTTTTGTTCTAGTCAGAAAGCAGGACAAAGAAATATCCGTTTTATCAGCGGTTTGGATTGGCTTTTCTTTCAGGCAATACAAGCTTTTCAAATCTTCACGGGATTACAAGTCCCGACAGACCTTCAGGGGAAATTACACCGGAATTTAAAATCCAGGGAGATGCCGCGAAAACCTCATATTGCTTTGATCGGTTTCATGGGTTCTGGCAAAACCACTGTTGGCCAGTTACTTGCAGACGAATTAGGATATGGTTTTATCGACACAGACCTGGCTATCGAGCAACGTTCGGGGCAGACGATTACAGAAATATTCAAACGCAGCGGAGAACGTGTTTTTCGCGAAATGGAAAGCTCGCTGATTGAACAAATTCTTGGGGACTCTAAAGCCAGCGTTATATCCCTAGGCGGTGGGGCTGTCATGGATGAGAAAAATCTCACTATTATTCGCCAAAACTGTCTAGTTATATGGCTCTGGATCTCAGTTCGAGGAGCTCTCAGCAGGATAGATTATCGAACACGGCCGCTTCTTAAACCTTCCGATTCGATGAATAATGCCAAAAGCCTGCTCTCTATACGGAAGCCTATCTATGCCAGAGCATCCGACCTTGTGATTGACTCGGAGATCGGGATTGCACACGATATTGTGAGGAGAATCAAATATGAAATGGATCAAACCTTCAGAAATTGATGGAGAGATAAGAGCCCCTTCATCAAAAAGTATGATGGTTAGGGCTACAGCTGCCGGCCTATTGAGCGAGGGAGAAACCCGGATAACCAACCCATCCTTTTGCGGTGATGCGCTGGCCTCTCTCAGCATCATTGAATCACTGGGAGCGGATGTGGCGAAACTTGATCAAGATCTCATCATTAAAGGTGGTTTAGGACCTATTAGAACCGCTCATTTGGACTGCAGGGAATCGGGTTTGTGTATCCGAATGTATACACCGATTGCTGGTCTCTGGACAGAAAAGATTACTTTGAGCGGTTCCGGTTCACTCCTCAATCGACCGATGGGAATGATGGAAAGCCCACTCAGCCAACTGGGATGCTACTGCCAGACAAACAGCGAACATCTTCCCGTTCAGGTAAAGGGACCTCTAAAAGGTGGGGGAGTACAATTAGATGGCTCCCAGAGCTCACAATTTTTAACCGGGCTTCTGATGGCGCTCCCACTATGTAAGAATGACTCTGAGATCAGAGTAGAGAATTTGAAGAGCAAACCTTACATAGCTATGACATTGTCCTTACTTTCCGATTTTTGTATTTCTATCGATTATGAAAAGGATTTTAGCCAGTTTTATATAAAGGGATCCCAGCATTTCCAGAACAAACCTTATAGAGTGGAAGGAGACTGGTCAGGAGCGTCTTTTTTCCTCGTTGCAGGTGCCCTTGGGGGATGTGTGAAAATTCATAATCTGTCAATGCAATCACTTCAGGCAGATAAAGGAATATTGGGTGTTCTGGAACAAGTAGGAGCGAAAATCAGCACAAAAGATGACATGGTTGCAGTGGAACGAGGTCATCTGAATGCCTTTGTATTTGATGCTGCCCAGTGTCCGGACCTCTTTCCTCCTTTAGCAGCACTTGCCTGTTTCTGTCAGGGGCGAACAGAAATCCACGGAGTAGAACGCTTGCGCTCCAAGGAAAGCAACCGTGCCGAATCACTTTTGAATGAGTTCGGGAAAATCGGTGCAGAGATAACGATTGAAGGAAACAAAATGATTGTGGATGGAAGTTCTCTGGAAGGAGGATCTATCGATTCTCATGGTGATCACCGCATAGCGATGGCAGCCGCTGTTGCAGGGCTGCTCTCCCATAAGGGAGTTGTTATATATGATTGGAAATGCGTAACAAAATCATATCCCGGATTTTTTGAAGATCTGGAATCTATAAGCAGGAGAGAATGATGAATAGTTTTGGAGAATTTTTCCGAATTTCACTTTTTGGAGAATCACACGGAAAGGGCATTGGCGTCGTGATCGATGGATGCCCTGCTGGTCTTTCTTTAGATAAAAATGATTTCTCTAAAGACCTTGAAAGAAGAAAAGGAGGCAAAAAGGGAACCTCCCCGAGAAGAGAATCTGATATTCCATTGATTAAAAGCGGCATTTTTAACCATAAAACCACAGGGGCTCCGATTTCGATCTTATTTGAAAACAAAAATATCCAACCCCGTGATTACCTTTCTTTTGGTGCAATTCCCCGCCCGGGACATGCCGATTTTGTAGCCGTTCACAAATTTGGTGGTTTTCAAGATCCCAGGGGTGGCGGCCATTTCTCAGGCCGACTTACCCTTGCATTGGTTGCCGCTGGAGTTGTGGCTAAAAAACTGATTGCACCTGCAAAGGTCAAAGCTCGTATATTGGAAATTGGGGGATCCACAGATATCGAAAGGACTATTGATTTGACTATCAAGGAAAATGATTCTGTTGGAGGAATAATAGAATGTCATGTCCAAAATCTTCCCATAGGATTAGGAGAGCCGTTCTTCGACCCGGTTGAATCTCTTATCAGCCATCTGGTTTTTGCAATACCGGGTATTAAAGGCATTGAATTTGGAAGCGGGTTTGCCTGCAGTAGGATGAAAGGCAGCACTTGTAACGATGTTTTAATCAATAAAAATGGTAAGACTCGGACAAATCATGCTGGTGGAATCAATGGAGGTATTACTAACGGAAATGAAATGATATTCCGAGTAGCCGTAAAGCCCACTCCCAGCATAAAGAAAGAACAGGAAACAGTGAATCTTACGACTGGAAAGAAGGAAAGGATAGTTATCAAGGGCCGCCATGATGTCTGCTTCGCCTTAAGGATACCAGTAATCATAGAAGCCGCAGCAGCCTTAGTCTTCGCTGATTTACTATTGCGATCACAAGCTGTTCCAAGAATCTGGGGGGAGGAAAAATGAGCCTGAAAAAATTAAGAGAGAGAATCGATCATATTGACCAGGAGATCCTGAATAAATTGAATAGGCGAATGGAGCTTACGCTGCAAACTAAGAAATTCAAGGATAAGATGTATGATCGGAATCGCGAAATTCAAGTTTTAGGGAAGGTCAGAGAACACGCAAAAAGGCTTAGCCTAATAAGTTCTGAATTCGCTGAGAAAATATTCACTGAGACCATCCGAGAGTGCCGGAGGCTTCAAACAGAGGAGGAAAAATGAATATAGCAATTTTAGGCGCAGGGAATATGGGCGCATGGTTTGCCAATCGCTTGAAGAAAGAGCATAAAACCTGGGTTTATGACAAAAAAAAAGGATTAGCGGATAAGATTTCCGGAATTGATGTCTTAAATGAGATGTCCGAAATAAA
>CAZSPM010000229.1:0-4416 GCA_964608785.1 uncultured Eubacteriales bacterium | reverse complement strand
ATTGTTAAATGTGTGTGGTATCAATCCGGTAATGAGTTAGATAAAGGTGGTGATTTAACGGTTGGGGTGGAGAGGTCAAAAAATGGCATTGACTTTGAAGCCATCGATAATAAAAAAGTTCATATCATAATTCTCGTTATTTGGAATCCTTCTATTCCAGGTCTTTTTAACCATCTGTTTGCGGGATTGGCTCAGTATCTAAGCAAGCCGGGATTCAGAAACAGGCTCTTTAATGCCAATAATAAATCAGAGCTATATGATGTTCTCTCAGAAATTGAGCTCACTCTTCCTCAGGAGGATAAGATTATCAGCCGAGCCAGCCTTCTCATGAAACTTCAGAAGATCGAGATCAAGAAGAGAAAAGCGAAGAAAGAACAGCTGAAAGAGCTCAAGAAGCAGGCCAATTTGATTCGAGAGGAACTGGATGAAGTCTTGATAGATCGGTTTGATAGGCTGATGCAAAGATATGGATTCGCTGTTGCCGAGGTGGATAGTGGTGCATGTCAGGGATGTAACATCAATATCGCCACTGGAATGAGTGCAGCCATAGAAGGAAGCAACGACATTTATATTTGTGAAAACTGTGGTAAATTCTTGGTTGCTGCTAAGAAAAAAAAAGAGAAGAGATAGTTATTTTATTTTTTCTTTAACAAGATTTGCAGGCTTCAGCAGTCTGTAGAGAGGATAGGTTTGGGGCTCACGGCGCCACTGTGGTACAAGATAACGGTCAAAAAAGTTCCAGACAAGCAAACCATCGTCGCTCTCTGGCTCAAGAAGATAGGCTGCTACATTCCCGAGAGGCTGGGCTGTTGCGATATACAGTGTTCCTGGAAGGAATTCTTTTGTCTCCACTATGTATTCACCTTTTACTGAATTCATGCGGTGCCCCTGATAAAGTCTTGCCGCACCTTTGATTTCTTTAATCCTAAAAGACTCTACCTCTAAAGTGATAGGTTCTGTGAGCCTTTCCACCATTATTCCGTGCTGGAGGAGTTTTGTTTGTATTTTGGGTATCGATATCGGGATAAGATAGGCATAGGGAAATCGGATGGATCGCTTAGGGACATAATCGACAAAATAGGGGACAGAATAGGTCGTTTTTTCGTCAGTTCTTTTTATCCGCGGCCGGCCCCCTTCTCTGGGAGTGACTTCCATTTTCCATCCTCGAATGGTGATGTTTTTTTTGAGGGGCTTCAGATCGTATTCAACAGCGAAAAGATCGTTTTCTGTAGGATTCATTCCTCTCTGGATTGTCTTCTGGTCTGCTTTGCTGACTAGCTGGATGATATCGTCTTTATGGTCATAGCAATATTCCAAAATAGAGAGGAGAAGATGGTAACAGCCCAATACTCTCGTTTTATAATCGGCATACGCATAATTTTCATTCAGAATAGCCAAGCGGTTCCTCAGGCCGATGTAGTTGGTGATGTAACGCGGTTGTGGACCAGCAGGTCGCCATCCTTTTTCTGGATTTGAAAAGTCCATGAAGTTCCCGTAGGGAATGGAAAGGACGTTGTATTTTTCCGATAGAGTTTTTTGGACAGAGGGTATCATTTTCTCCCTCATATACTCAATTATGGGGATGTCGCCGTTGGGATTAAATCCCCAGGTATAGGTGACAGGCTCTTCGTGAGGGGAGCCGTTAGTAGTGTGACAGTCTACGAGAAGGGCCGGATCCCAGCGCATCAGAACATTGCGCACCAAGCCTTGAACTTCTGGGCTCTCCAGCTTCATTCCGTCGCGGTTCAAATCAAGGTTTTGACCATTGTAACGCACGCCCACGCCTTTTTCCGGTCCTGCCTGATTCCGTCTGTTTGTGGGATTTATTTTTTCATTCCCATCGGCGTTGAAGATAGGCGCAATGAGAATTACCAATTTATCCAGAAAGGGAGGCTTGTCTTGTAACAAAATATCTCTGGCAAGCATTAGAGAGGCTTCTTTTCCCTCGATTTCGCCGGCATGGATATTGGCCTGAATGTAAATGACTGCTTTCTTGTCGTGTTTAAGGGCAAGGGGAGAGGAAGGAACAGGTTGGCCTATGACAAGAAGGGGAACTGCTCTCCCTTCTGTGCTTACACAGAGAGTCTCGACTCTTATGTAAGGACTCTGAGGCTGGAGAGTCTTTATGAATTCAATGACATCTGTGTATCGTGAAGTTGCTGTGAATTGGCTTCGTTCAGCGACAGTTAAAGGTTTTTTGGTTGTTGAGGCAAAACAGGGAATAACAAGAAACAGTATGACGATGAATAATAGAAACTCAAGAAAAAATTTTCTTTCTTTTTTCATATGGTTTTTCCTTTTAAAAAATTCATGAAAAAGCTCGATAAAGAATGAAAGAGTTTATATGAATTTATTTCTCCCGTCAATGGAATTAAGTCAATAAGGGGTCGCGTCTCAACATTTGACATATAATTAATCCTCTTCCTTAAATGACCGGTTTTTTCTGGAACGAGTCTCTATCTAGAAGTGAACTCCCATTAATCAAAGCAAATGTCAAATGTTGAGATGCGACCCCATTCTTTTTATAATAGAGGTATTGGAAAAATGGTTGCTTTTAGAGTCACTAGGGAAAAAGAGGAAGCACTTCGCAAAAGAATGGAAAGTCTGGGTGTTTTCGAGAAAGATATTGTGGAGAAGTTTGTCCGTTCCAGCGGAAAAGGCGGCCAGAAGGTTAACAAGACTTCAACCTGCGTTTATCTAAAGCATCTACCGACAAAAATTGAAGTCAAATGCCAGAAGGAGAGATATCAAGCAATAAACAGGTATCTTGCCCGGAAAATTTTAACGGATAAAATCGAAACGATGATTCTGGGGAAAAAGAGTAAAGAACAGCAGAGGATAGAGAAATTGCGCCGCCAGAAAAGGAAGCGATCTAAGCGGGCAAAACTCAAGATGTTAGAGGATAAGAGGAAGCATTCCCTGAAGAAAAAGGAGCGGAGCTTCCGTCCTCAGTTGGACGATATACAGGAATAGAGATCATACCTGAAATTAGGCTGCCAGTCTCATCAGCACATGGAGTAACAGGTTTGCTCCTTTTTCCAAATCCTCCAAATTGATCTGCTCCAGCGGGGAATGGCTGATTCCATCAATAGAAGGGATGAATATCATTCCCACTTCTGCGATATCCGCAATTACTTGAGAGTCATGTCCTGCTCCGCTGGGAAGGTCCATGAATGGGTATCCAAGCTTCTGGCATTCTTCCTTAATTACGCCGATAATTCGGGGAGATGTGTTTACGGGATCTGTTTTATCCAGGATTTTCGAAGTGAAATTGAGCCCTCGGGTAGAAGCAATGTCATCAGCAAGTCCCAAGAAAAACTTTTCCAGCTTATCAAGAGTCTCCTTGGATGTACTCCTGAATTCAAAGGAAAAATCAGCCTGGCCAGGAACGATATTGAAGGCTCCGGGCATCACATCTATTTTCCCTACAGTCACCATATTTCCGTAGTGCTTTGTAGCGACGTGCTGAGTGCTCTTTAAAGCAAAATCCGCAAGACCAAGAAATGCGTCGTGCCGGAGTTCTAGGGGAGTAGTACCTGCATGGCTTGCTCTTCCTTGAAAAGAACACCATCTGTAGTTCTTGCCTGCGATGCAATCCACGATTCCTATGGGTTTGTCTTCTGTCTCTAGCACTGGTCCCTGTTCGATATGGATTTCAAGAAAAGCTTCGATATCCGGTCTTTGTTCATGAGCACTCATGATCGTGTCGTTTGTAAATTCAGTTCCTTCCAAAATTTTTTCGAATGGGGTCCCGAATTGAGTAAGACCCTTTTCCAAAATTTCTCTTTCCATTTTACCTAAAAAGGCACGACTTCCCAAGAAATCACCTACTAAATTTCCCTCTTCGTCAGTAAATGCAGCCACTTCCAGTGGTTTTGTAATTTGAACCCTTTCCTCTTTTATCCTTCTCAAGGATTCAAGTGCTGAAAGGACACCCACTGAGCCATCAAACATCCCACCGTTAATAACGGTATCGATGTGAGATCCAGCCATGATAGTTTTTCCTTCTCCTTCTCTGCGGCCGAATATATTCCCTGCTCCATCCTGACGGAGGGAAAGACCAGCATTCCCTATCTTTTCTTTTAACCAATCACGGGCCTCAAGATCAGCGCGACTAAAAGAAGGTCGAGTTATTCCTCCTTTGGGGTCACGTCCAATCTGGGAAAGAGACTCAATGTCCTCTTTCAATCGATCGAGATTTATTTTGATATCCATGATTTCTCCTCTTCCATTTAAAGGGAGGATGGGTGGCACGGGGTGCTCCTCCGCAACGCCCGCAGCGTAAGGGGTTCCCCACGGGGGGAAAGGTGCCCTTGGAGGGGAAAGCGCTTCGCCTTCCCCCTTCCAACACTCGCTTCGCTCCCTGCCTCCCCTTCTCGGATTTTCATCCTACGACCAATGGGGCATACCCCCTTG
>CAZSPM010000228.1:0-4428 GCA_964608785.1 uncultured Eubacteriales bacterium | reverse complement strand
CTGAGAAGAACGAAGAGGGAATGGCGTTAAAAATCTGAACTAGAGCGGAGACATTCTCCTGCACCTTAGATCTGAAGTCGATGTTCGTCCTTTACGACATTGAGAACAATATTGGTGAAGGTCCTATCTACGTACTTCTGAGCAAGAATACTCTTTATAAAACTGTTCAAATCCTCCCTGCTTTTAAAACGGGCTATGACTATAGAATCCCATTCACCTGTCACATCATAAATCGCAAACGCCCGGGGATCTTCGGCGATTTTCTCTTGAGTCTCGATAAGCTTCCCATGAGAGATACGGATAGCGACAACAGCCATTAAATTATATCCGAAATATTCCGGATCCAAGACAGGTATATATCCTTTGATTGCTCCCGATTCTTCGAGCCTCTTTATTTTATTTATCACTGCAGGAGCTGAGCTCCCGATTTCTTTTGCAATCTCTCGAAAGCTTTTCCTGGAATTCTGATTTAAGGCTCTAACTATTTTTATTTCCAAATCATCGCTCATCTCTCCTCCTAACAATATACCTGAATTATTCATAAAAAAAAGTTATCTCATGATGCCTCGCCAAGGGCATGAGATTGCCACGGTGTTACGCACCTCGCGGCAACCTCGAATCATGAATTACCTACGTATATAAACAAATATACATAAAATAATTACAATTGTAAATATATTTCACTTTTTTTCTTGACATTTGAAACTTTTTTTGTAGAATATGCATATAAATGATAATAGACACGAACATCGAAACTAAACTATATGCAAAGGAAACTATCAATCTACCCAATATTCTAAAAGATAAGTTTCCAAAAATTCAATCTATTTATCAACCCGAAAACATTCATGACCTCGAAAAAATGATCGCTGGCTCAAGAAAAAACAAACTCCCGGTTATCCCCCGTGGGGCTGCTACATCAGGAATGGGAGGTATCACTCCGCTAAAGCGGTCAATAATGGCAGACCTTACTCACCTAAACCAGATTCTAGAATTTGATGAGAAAAAGAAAATAGTCTCCTTTGAGGCTGGTCTAAGGTGGTGGGAGTTAAAACATTTCTTAAACAGACATTCTTTTGATCTCTACACCTGCCCCACAAGTCTATTTTCCACTGTCGGAGGCTGGCTCTCCACCGGAGGCTATGGAATCAACAGCTACGGATTCGGACATATTTCAAATCATGTTGAATCCATCGAGATCCTTACGCCTTCCAGGACTTTAAATATTGATCACCGGGATAAAGAATTTAAGTATTTCATAGGTACAGAAGGCCAGATGGGAATCATAACCAAGGTTCGGCTAAAGATTAGACGATCAAATCCATCTAAACCCCACCTTATTTTTTTTAAGAATACCTCGGCGGCTGTAGACTTTGTATCTGACATACTGAGATCATCAAAAATCTCACCCACTCATATTTCACATTTTGACAAGAGCCGCTTAGAACATAAAAACCTGCTACTTAAAGGAAAAATTTCATTTCCCCAGATGGAGGGTGTTTTTATTGTCTTCGAAGACATAGCTTCAGAGGCCGCATTTTCAAATCTTATAGAGAGAAATAAGGGAATGCTCGGTGAAGACTATCTAACAGAGTTCTTATGGAACGAAAGATTCTTCCCGTTTTCTATGAAACAATTTCACCACTCCGTCCTCGGCTGTGAAGCCATCCTCCCGATAAAAAATCTCAACCGTTATATTGATGAGACAAAAAAGTTTGGGGAAAATTATGGCATTCCATTATCAACTGAAGCCACATTCATAAACAAAGATGAGGCTGTCGTCTTCACAATATTCCCTTCAGACTCAAGGAATTTCACTTATCTCCTTCATCTTTTCCTGACTTATTCTTTAACTCATATTGCATCGCTTTGGGGAGGGAAGCCTTATGGAATCGGAATATGGCATCTTCCACTACTAAAAAAATTCTTTTCGAATGAAGTTCTGAAAGAGTACAGGCGCTTCAAAAGAGACCTAGATCCGTTGAATTTATTGAACCCGGCTAAATCACTCTCACATGATTATAAAATAGGCACATTGCTAAAACTCGCTTATCTGATGAGTGATCTATTCTCAAGCGGAAATCCTTTTGGAAAATTCCTTACAAAAATCCTGAGATATGATCATGAAAAAAACAAAAAAAGCTTATCTGAAATAGAGGCCTGCGCCAGCTGTGGAGCCTGTGTCTCTGTTTGCCCCGCTTATCTGATGAATAAAACGGAATTAGTCACAGCAAAAGGCAAGCTCTTTCTCTTAAAGCACATGACCGAAGGCTCTTCAATCCCCGCGCATACAGCCCAAAAAGCCTTTTTGTGCTTGCACTGCCATCTCTGTGAGTATGTATGCCAGAGTAAACTCGAATTAATGCCGGTGTGGGATAGACTCGAATCCCTCTTAGAGAAAAAGTATGGACGTCCCAAGGAGAAAATTGACGAATTTGTGAAAAAGGTCGAACACGACCCTTCTTATACCCAGCTCATCGATTCAGTCAGTTTTTCATCCAATAACAATCATTGGGAAACAAAAAATGTATGAAAGATACCATATAGAAACCTCTCCAACTCAGTTGCGCGCAACTAAGATAGGAAAATTCGAGATTATTCGAAACAACAAATGTCTGAACTGTGGACGATGCATCACCCATTGCATCTACGATGTCCATGAGCGATCGACTCTCGACCCTCGCGAAATGTCTGAACCGGTTAACCACCTCTGTAAAAACTGCTTCTCATGTATTCAAAACTGCCCTCAGCAGGCGCTCGAAATGGTCACGAACAAGGAGTATGAAAAACTGGGGAATGCGTATTGGACCCCTCACAAAATTCATACAATCTGGCATGAAGCAGAGGAAGGAAAAATTCCAGTCCTTGGCGCTGGTTATCGAGGACGGTTTAGAGGTTCAGGCTTCGATGACATATGGACAGACATGTCAGAAATAGTCCGGCCAACAAGGGATGGCATCCACGGCAGAGAATACATTGCCACATCGATCGATCTGGGAAGAAAGCTGCCCTGGATAACCGACTTCGAAAAGCTTGCCCTTCCAAACTTCTATGAGATTCAGATTCCTATGCTGCTCGATGCCAATCCGTTGGGGCTAAATTCGAAGAATATCATCCTCTCCGTAACAAAAGCGGCTTCTGAATTGGGGACTTTTGCCTTTCTTGACATTGAGAATTATTCTGACGAGCTAAAGCCTTATCTAAAATCGATTGCTTTGAGGTCCACCTTGGAAAAGGCGATGACTTTGAATCAATTTCCATGGAGAGAAGTGAATTTAATAGAGATATCCCTGCCTAAAAAATTTTCAAGCTCAGATCTTGATAAAACTCTCATCGAACTGAAAAAACAGAATCAGAATGCTTTGATCTCTCTAAGAATTATTCATCCCTGTCTCTCCGAGGAGATTTTTAAACATTTCGAGGATGCACACGTAGATTTACTTAATTATCATGCGGATAACAACGGAAAAAGCTTTGAGGGAAGCACTTTCATAAGCGAATCGATGAGAAAATTCCATCTCGATTTCGTTAAGAAGCGCAGGCGCGATGAAATCACCATCATAGGAAAAGGTGGAATTGCGGCGGCTGAACATATCCCAAAACTCATCATCTGCGGCGCGGATGCAGTCGTCCTGGATCTTTCACTATTGGCAGCCATGGGATGCAGAGTATGTAAAGCCTGTGAAATAGAGCGCTGTCCTGCTGAAGTCAATGATCTCGATCCAGAAATTGCCAAGCAGAGGATTATAAACATGATCTGTTCCTGGAACGATCAGTTGCTTGAAATACTGAGCGCCATGGGAATAAGAGACGTGAGAAGGCTCCGAGGAGAGGTCGGAAGGGCAATGTTCTATGAAGAAATCGAGAGAGAGTCCTTTGATTTCATTTTTAACGAAAATGGTCCAGAAAAATGAACAATAGCGAAATAAAATCCTGTACGACAACATATCGGAATGAGATCGGCAAATACCTGGTCTCTCTAGATGATTCCTGTTTTCACTGTGGACTCTGTGTGAAGATATGTCCCTATGATGTCTTTAAAAGAATGGACGGTTTCAATTATGTCTCCACACCGAAATCTGCCAATTGCTTAGGGCCAGACTGCAAAGAAGGCCCTTTCTCCTGTGCGAGGAAATGTCCTGTTGAAGCCATAAAGATTGAAATGGATCCTCAATGGAGAACCCTTGGGGACTATCGATGGACTCCAGACCTGATCATCACCACATGGCAACAGGCAGAAACAGGAGAAATACCTCAGGGTGAACTCGAATACAAGATTGGAGCTTCTGCGGGAGGTTTCGATAAATTTGAATTTATCATCAACAACGATCGTTCTCTACCCCCGGACAAGTCCGAAAAGATAAGCACAAGTCTCAGCCTCAATCGACGTGGGGAAGACGCTTTACTCGAGAGCCCTATACCCCCGGT
>CAZSPM010000227.1:0-4430 GCA_964608785.1 uncultured Eubacteriales bacterium | reverse complement strand
AGGGGAATAAGTTAAAAGTGTAGACCTGACCCTTGACTTTTTTCTACTATTTCTATAGGATATATTATAATTAAATTCGCGTGTATATACTATATGTTGTATTCATATAATTGAGAGGTATCATATATTGAATATTTTGCTTGACATTTAAGTAAGCTTTCGTCTATAATTCTACCAAGGAAAAGTCAGCGGATGAATCCCCCCCAAAATAAATACTTAAAGTACTATATTATAATCTGTTTTTCTGTCTTTATTTTTTGGGGAAAACCGGTTGAGCTGGGTACGGAGAAGACTTTTTTTCAAGGCTACCTAATCCAAAAGCCCATTATGAAAATTGGGCTGGGTGTCAATCTGAGTGATATAGAAATTTCCTCTTCTTCTGGAATGAAAATATATGAGATCAATACAGACTATAAACGCGTGGCCGATGATGTTGATTTGGTGCATATAAAGGGCCAAAAGGAGAAACTAACTGAAAAATTCGTCATTCAAGTGGCTCAAACAAGGGAAAGAAATGAAGCAGAGATCATCGCTCAGAAGCTAAAGACAAAGACTGAAAACAAATTTTATGTCACTGAGAACGCCGAAAGCAATATTGGCCAAGTTTTCCAAGTTAGAATCGGAGATTTTTTAACAAGAGGTGATGCCTTAAGTTTCATAAAGAAATTGAATCAGATCGGAATATCGGATGCATGGATTTTGCGGGAGGAAATCACTGAAGAGAGGTCAAAGCCACGCTGGATTCTTATTGAAGATGAGCTGATAAGCTTGAGTGAGGACTCGGTTCTCTATTTTATTCCCAGCAGTCAGCAGAGTTTTCTCTCTTTTAACGGAAGAGATTATCGAGGAATATTTGTTCTCAAAGCTACTCCTAAAGGGATAGTCCTTGTCAATATTTTGAACCTAGAAGATTACCTGAAAAGTGTCGTGCCAAGCGAGCTTTCTCCTTACTCCTTCAACGAGATTGAGGCCCATAAAGCTCAAGCTGTGGCTGCCAGGACCTATGCTATCAGAAATCTAAGGATGAATGAGGATCTGGGTTTTGACCTCGATGATTCACCAAAATCTCAGTTTTATCAGGGAATGAATGTCGAACATCCGTTGAGTAGCAAGGCTGTAGAGGTTACAAAAGGAAAGGTCGCCTTTTATAAAGGAAAGTTGATCAATGCCTTGTATACAAGTACATGCGGAGGAAGGACAGAGGATGCAGAGAAAATTTTCGGCGGTCTTTCAGTTCCCTACTTGAAAGGTACAGAGTGTATTTATGAAAAGCAGAATGAATGGCAGCTAGAGAATAAAAATGTTATACCTGCTATTAGAATGAATGGAAGAAACATCAGCTCTGAGATTGCCTATCTTATCAGTTTAAGAGTCATCCCCTCGAGGACAGATCCAGTTTTCTTCGAACAGGAAACCTCTTTTGATGAGGCACAGAGTTGGATCAGGAATGCGCTCGCTGTGCTGGGAAAGAAGGATGCTTTATCTATACCGAATGCCTCTCTTTTGAATCATGCGACCCTGGCCAGTCTTATTGTCAATGCGTTTGATTGGGATGATAGGGTAAAGAACCTGATGCTCGAGAGCGAAAGAAATTTCATCATGAAGGATTTTAAAGGCCTAGAGAGCAACGGCGAAGACAACCTCGCTTACCTCATTCAGGCAGGCATATTTCCTTATCCTGAGGATTTCGAAAATCCAGAGAGGACCTTGACTCGAGGAGAACTGGCTTTCTATTTGATGAAAATAATTCGCAGCTATCGGGATTTGAGTCATTGGGGGATATTCAAGAAACTCAACGAAGATACGATTGAATTGGAAGAAGAAAGAGAGAGGAGGCAACTTGTTCTCTCCCCTGAGATTTTTCTCTTGAGAAACAACGAGGACTTATCATCATTTGCCTCTCATGTGACTCTCTTGGGTGGCGAAGCTGTCAAATGGATCGAGAGAGAAGGAAAAGTTCATTTGTTAGAGATCGTTTATCCTCCTCATACAAATATCCTGGATAGAAGTTCCCCGTATAACCGCTGGCAGTCGAGGATTTCCCATGAAGCTCTAGAGAAGAGGATTAATCAGTACTATCCTATCGGTAAGCTCATTGATATTATTCCTCAGAAGAGAGGAGAGTCCAAGAGACTATTGGAAATATTACTCGTAGGGGAGGAAAGTCAGGCTATTGTCAAAGGATTTAGAATACGGAAAGCTTTAGGCTTGAGGGAGACGCTTTTTGTCGTAGACCGGGAATATGATGAGGAAGGCGGCATCACCCACTTCACTTTTTGGGGACGAGGATTTGGACATGGAGTCGGCCTCTGCCAAGTAGGAGCATTTGGAATGGCCCAGACTGGTGCAGACTATGAGGAGATATTGAAGAAGTACTACCGCGGCATTAAAATAGGCAAAATTCATTAGCGCACCATTTTTTTTCTTTTACTCTGATCATAGATAGTTGTCTTTCCCTATCCCGAAATTGCCGATAGAAATCTTGGTGTCATTGTTACTCTCAAGATTCATGAGAAATGGGAGGAGAGAAGATCACCGATTGTGTACATGAGGATGGGTGGCGCGGTGCTGTCCCCGCAACGCCCGCAGCGGAAGGGCCCCACTGGGGGATGGGTGTAGCGAGGATGGACGGGGACACATCGCAGCAGGACCCGTCCGCATATTCTGTTGGCAATTTTGTGTCTATTCATTTGCTTTTTGTCAGCTTTTTACATAAAATTTCATACCTTTATATGGGAAAATCGAGCCGTGAGCGATAAAGGAAAAAAGATTCCTCTGGGAATAGCCATTATTCCTGTTGCTTTTTTAATAGTGGCATTATTCTTAACGATCGGAATCTTAAAGCTTCCTCCTCACATCCCATTAATATGTGCTGCGGCGGTGGCCGCATCCGTTGCCACCATTTTCAAACATCCCTGGAAGGAAATTCAGGAAGGAATGGTCCATGGCATTACTCTGGCTATGGGTGCAATCCTGATTCTTATGGTTGTCGGAACAATGATCGGGACCTGGATTCAGGGCGGAGTTGTTCCGTCCATGATTTATTATGGTTTAAAAATTCTCACTCCAGGGATTTTTCTAGTGGCCACTCTTATCATCTGCTCGATCGTTTCTTTAGGGACCGGATCTTCTTGGTCGACGGCTGGAACAATCGGCGTTGCGCTTATCGGTGTGGGCAGGGGGCTGGGCGTTCCAGTTCCTATGGTCGCAGGGGCGATCATCTCAGGAGCTTATTTCGGCGATAAGATGTCTCCTCTTTCAGACACAACGAACCTTGCTCCTGCAGTAGCAGGGACAGATCTTTTTTCTCATATAAGACACATGGTGTATACTACCGGACCAGGATATATTATATCTATCGGCCTTTATGCTCTACTCGGTACAAGATTTTCTGGGGGAGTTCTGGAGATCCAAAATATAGAGACTCTCCTGTCTACCTTAAAATCGAATTTTTTCATTCATCCAATTCTCTTGCTTCCTCCCTGTCTAGTCATAGTGATGGTGGTCAAGAAGATTCCTCCCTTGCCTGCATTATTGGGAGGGGCCGCAACGGGCGGAATTTTTGCTGTGCTGACTCAATCAAGATCTTTGGCTGATGTTATTGAGGCTGCTCAAACTGGATATGTTTCCACGACAGGAGTGGAGATGGTAGACGAGCTACTGACCAGGGGAGGACTTATGAGCATGATGGAAACAGTGGCTTTGATTATCTGTGCTCTGTCCTTTGGCGGAATAATGGAGAAGACAGGAATGCTGAAGGTTTTGGCCGGCTCACTTCTTAAGAGAGTGAAAAGAACCGGTTCTTTGGTTGCGACGACGATTTTTAGCTGCATTGGAATGAATGCCATCGCCTCAGATCAGTATATGGCGATTGTGATTCCAGGGAGGATGTACAAGAGCGCCTTTGACTCGCACGGCCTTCACCCCAAAAATCTTTCTCGTTGTTTGGAAGATTCGGGGACCCTTACTTCACCACTTATTCCCTGGAATAGTTGCGGGGCATTTATGCATGCAACATTGGGAGTCAATCCCCTCCTCTATCTTCCCTATGCTTTTCTCAACCTTACGAATCCTGTGGTTTCGATATTCTACGGATATACCGGGATCACTATGGAAAAATTAGAAGAGAAAAAAGAGAAAAGCTAAAAGACAGTCCCTCTCGCTCGAAAAGAATTTTAGAAAGATTGCTTTGGTTGTCGTTCGTATAACGATGTTTACGTTTGAGCTATTTCGGTTCTCTTATATAACGTTGTATTTCTTTCCGACCTTCGTAAAAGCTTCGATGGCCTTATCCAGGTGGTGTATGTCATGAGCAGCTGAAAGCTGCACTCTTATTCTTGCCTGACCTCGAGGTACAACGGGATAATAGAATCCGATGACATAGATACCTTCATCAAGAAGGTCACGAGCCACAGCTTGAGCAAGAAGCT
>CAZSPM010000226.1:0-4432 GCA_964608785.1 uncultured Eubacteriales bacterium | reverse complement strand
AAAGATGCTGTTTGATCACCGAATAGCTTATAGATAAACCGAGTCCGGTGCCCTTTCCGATTCCTTTAGTTGTAAAGAACGGGTCAAAGATATGGGGCAAGTGCTGATTTGAGATGCCTGTTCCCGTGTCATCGATTTTTACGATGGCTTTGTTATCCTCTTCTGAGAGTTCGATTTTTAATGTTCCGCCATTGGGCATGGCATCGATGGCATTGAGGATGATGTTGATAAAGACCTGCTGGAGCCTTTCTCCCTGAGCCAGTATGGATTTGACAGGTGAAAGATTTAATTCCAAACTAATATCCATGGCCTTTAATTTATAGTCAATTAAAGATATTATCTCTTGAAGATTTTCTTTGAGGTCTATTTGATGAAAGGAAGAATCTGAAGGATTCCTGGCGAAGTTGAGGAGATTTTTAATTATTTTAGCGACTCTTTCGGTCTGTGCTTCAATCTTTTCTAGGATTTGAGAGTGATGAGAGTTGGCAAACTTTTTTTGTAGAATCTGGACATAGCTTGAAATTCCTGTCAGAGGTGTGTTTATCTCATGGGCCACTCCAGCAGAGAGGAGGCCGATCGATGCCAGCTTCTCAGAGGTGAGGAGCTGCTGTTGAAGAGAGATTTTTTCCGTTATATCTTCGAAAACAATGACTGTCCCGTATGGATTCATTTGAGAATCCAGGAGTGGAGTTTTTGCGATGTCGAAAATCTTTTTGTTTCCGGAAGACATTTCTAGAGTAATTTCGCTCAAAAGACGGAAACCTTGTTGAGTGTCTGAAGGGAAGATGGCCGAAAAATTTTTCTTTCCCAAAACATCCTCTAAACCTCTATTCAAGACTTTCTCTTTTTTCTTGGACAGAGTCTCTTCCAGGATGCGGTTCCATCCAATGATTTTTCCTTTCTGGTCCAAAACTGCAACTCCCACGGTTAGGCTTTCAATAATATTTTCGCTGTAGTCTTTGAGCCTTTCTAGTTCTTGGGCTCTTAGGTTGGCCTGATTGTAAAGATAGGCGTTTTCTAAGGCCAAGGCTACTGGAGAAGATATGGTTGTGAGGAGTTCCCAGTCTTCTCTGTTGAGAAATGTGTTATCGACTTTTTTCCCCATTCCCAGACAACCGATAAGCTTGTCTTCGCTCTTGAGAGGCATATAGTGAAAAAAACCAAAGGCAGTGAGTTTTTGATATTTCTTCTGCAGCTCTTTATTTTCGGAGAAGGTATAGAAAGAGAGATATTCTTTTTCCCTTAAATTTTTATAGATTTGCTCATCGAAGATAATTTTGTCATTAGAGGAAGGCAATTTGCCCCTGGATCTCAGAATATAGAAAGAGTTGCTTTCATAATCCGTGGGAAGGAGGAGGGCTATGCATTTAAGAGAGAGCGCATTGGCGATCAATTCCAAGAGAGATTGTGAGAGGTTTTGAAGATTTCGCTCTCGACTGAGTTCTTTGCTTATGGAAAGAAGAGTTCTGCGATATTTATAACTTCGTTTGTAGAAGGCTCTATCCATGATAGATTGGGAGAGTCTTTTTAAGGGAGTAAAAAGTGTCGCTCCAAGAATAATGGCGAGGATTCCTAAAATCAGAGCATTGAGCCTGTTTTCAGAGAATATTTTTGTTTGCGAGCTGACGACAAAGTAGACGATCCCAATGACCGCATAAGAAAAGATTAAGGTCCCCACCTTCTTCAGAAGAATCTCGAAATCCATGAGTATTTTATACCTGGAGATAGAATAGGCAGCGGTCAAAGGAATAAGAGGTTGAAGAATAACAGTGAGCTCTGCTGGTTTTGAAGGCACGTGACCGATCACAAAAGGAATGATATAGAAAAGAACGAAAGGAACTATGCCGAAGCCAAGTCCTGAGCCGATCAATCTCAGTTGTTTTTTTAGGAGAACGCTTGAAGGTCGAAGAGCGCTGTAGAATATGATTAAAAAAGTGGCCATTGTGAATATCGCAAAATGAATGAGGTCCATTTTTTGCGATATCTGGTATAACATAAGAATAGTAGAGTCGCTCAAGCTTTGAAGGAAAGGAATATGAAGGAGTATTTTTATGAGGAGGAGAAATGCTCCTGGAAGATACAAAATATAAATTGAGGTAGGTTTAAATCTGACAATTTTGGTTCTTTTGGGGAAAATCAAGAAAAAGTGAAGCAATAAGGGAGGAAAAACCAAAAAGGCTAGCTTATCGAGCCAGTAGAAGAGGCTGTCCAAAGTATTCAATTGGCCGGTGGAGGAGAAGATATTAAAAGAATAGAAGGCCAAGGAAAGGAGGTAAAAAAAGATATAAGGAAGCGAAAAAGGCTTTTTTGAATTGATAAAAACAATAAAACCTATTACCAAAATAGTCAAACCAACAAGAGAAAGGTAGAAATAAACATAGTCAACACCTTTTTGTTTCAGGTAGAAGCCCGGTAGAGTGAGCTCTCCCTCATGCAAAATTTGGTAACTGACGCCTTGATCAGTGTTTCCTGCTATCCAGAGATTTTTAATGACATCGATTTTATTTTCTATCTGGCTATTGTTGATAGAATAAAGAATATCTCCCTTTTTGATGCCTGCATCGAGATAGGCTGGACTATCTGGCTCGACTTTTATTGCTGTAAGATTGCCCTTCCTCTCTGCCCAGAATACACCATCAGTCGGTTCTCTCCAGGTTATCTTTTTATGGATGTTGAACCCGCCCAGTACAAGGAGGACTAAGGCAGAAAGAACAGTCAAATAAATTCTTATTCTCATTTTTGATTGTGGGAGTTTTCTTCCTTGATTTCCTTGAATAATCCAAAAAATTGAATCATATTGTTAAAAAATATATGTTGAATTTAGTCCAGAATGTATTTTTTCGCTGCTCTGATAGCCCATTTTATGCTGGATTGCCTCAGAAATTTCTTTAGCGCTAAATCTTCCTTCAATCCCCAAGGGTCAGTGTTTCTGAGCATCATTTTTTCTATATAATCCTGCTTTTCTTTCTTAGTTGGTTGCTCTTGTGGTTGAATCGCTGTTTTTTCAACCTGGGAGAGATCCTTTGAGGGAGAGTCGCCTCGGGAAGAGAAAACCAGACAGAAGATGAAGAGAATAAATACGATAAATGAGATTTTGCTTTTCACTTTCTTAAAATAAGTCTTTCATTAGATTTTGTCAACTCTTTGAGGGCTCAATGACAAAAAGTGGGGATAAAATGAATCCAATGGGGGCAGACTTTCTGTCATTCCTGTTTGCATGGGTATGACGATGAAGCTGGATTCCTGTTTGCACATCATTGGGGTCAGGTCTACACTTTTAACTTATTCCCTTAAAGATGTTCAAATCTTTGTTATTGGAAGGTTCGCTTAAGGAACGGTCTGATTGCTTAACTAGAATGAGGAATAAGTTAAAAGTGTAGACCTGACCCCGTGAGTTGACATTATATTTATATAATATTATTATAAATAGAACTAACGTCTAGAGAGATTTATTAATATTCACGTGATGAAAAATGCCGTACTTTCTTTGTCGAATAGCCACTGAGGATGGCCGCACTTTTTCCCAATCTTTTTTATCTCCTTCGGTTGAAGACTGCAGAAAGCATTTTGAAGAGGAAGGACTCTGTGTTTTATCCGTCAAAAGAGATTGGAAAAGGATCCAAATTTCGGCGACTCCTTTTGAGAAGAAGATTAAGGATAAAGACTTTATCCTTTTCAACCAAGAGCTTGTGGCCCTGATCAAGGCTGGTTACCCTATACTCAGGAGTATCGAGGTCTTGGTGAGGCGAGTCAAGGACATCCATCTTAAAGAGTTATTGATGAAAGTGGAAAGCGATGTTCGAGGAGGTAAGTCACTTTCGGAAGCCTTTGCCCCTTATGAGAGAGCTTTCTCCAGAGTCTATATTGCCTCTCTCATGGCCGGAGAACGAAGCGGGAACTTAGCTGGTTCAATCAGCCGTTATATTACTTATGCAAAGGCCATTTCTCTAACAAAAACGAGAATTAGAACTGCCCTGACTTATCCAACTCTATTACTCATATTTTCCTTCTTTCTTCTTTCGATATTGATCATCTTTGTTCTCCCTAAGTTTGCCAGTTTTTATACTGATTTTGAGGCTCAGCTTCCAGCTATAACCCGCGTACTTATGGGTGTCTCCCAGGTAGTAAAAAACTATTTTCTTTTCATAATTGCATTTTTGTTCCTGTTTTTTTTGGTCTACTTCCAGCTGAAGAAAAGAGAAAAAGTTCTTGTCTTTAGAGACAGAATCAAGCTCAAGACCCCATATGGTGGTCCTATCTGGTTAGAGTCAGGAGTTGCACTTTTTTCGAGAACACTGAGTCTTCTCCTTGAGGCGGGAATCTCTCTCCTTTCGGCGGTTGGAATCACACGACACGCAGTTCCCAATAAATATCTGGTCCAGAAAATGAGAAATCTGCCTGACCATATAAAAAACGGAGAAAACTTATCAGA
>CAZSPM010000225.1:0-4455 GCA_964608785.1 uncultured Eubacteriales bacterium | reverse complement strand
TATTTGCCCAGGTCTCCTTTCAGAAAGTTCAATCACCATCCTCCACAGCGGTCCAATCCTCTCCTCCCCCAAAGCCGCAGATTTGGTGCTTGAAGGGAATCCTGTCCATGAAGAAGCGCTCAGAGTGGCAAAGATGGCTGGCTGTGACATGATTGTGAATGTCACTCTTGATTCGGACTACAGATTAACAGGAATATATGCGGGAGATATGGAGAGCGCGCATTTAGCTTCGGTGGAACAACTCCGAAGCTACGCTGCGATCCCGGTTGAAAAAAAATATGATATTGTCATCGGCCATACAGGATACGTGGGAGTCAATCACTACCAGGCAGCCAAAGGAGCGCTGACGTGCCTTCCTCTGCTAAAGAAGAATGGAATTTGTCTCTTGGCCGCATGCCACACTGACTCTGATCCCATAGGAGGTGTGAACTACAAAAGAATGTTGCGTCTTCTTGGGGAGCTGGGTCCAGGAAAATTCGTGGATTCGATCCTTGATCCAACCTGGACCTTTGTGCCAGAACAGTGGGAAGCGCAAATGTGGGCCCGCCTTTTTGAAAAAATCCCTCCATCAAATCTCATCTACTGTTCGCTTGAAATTCCTGAGAACTCTTTCTCCTGGATCCCTGGCCAAGACGCCAGAGCCATAATTCCAGAGGCAGCAGACCTTCAGGAATTGGTGGAAAAATCCCTCGCCTGGGCTACAAGGACGCTCCGTTCTCAGCTGGGAAAAGAGCCTCAAATCGCTCTTCTCACCGACGGCCCCTACGGCATACCCATATCTCATACATAGAGTATTTGGGTTGATTCTATTACAATATTTCAACTAACTTGGATTGACTTTGTTACATTATTAATGGGCCTCCGAGCTCAAACGCAGTTTAAATCTTCTATCTTTCAGGTGAAATTTTACTCGAAGTAAATAAATTTCAAAATAAGGGGTATAATCAATATCTTGCGAAAATAAATACCTTGTTATTTGAAACGCTATCTTTAAAAATAGCCTTGTTATTTGAAACGATTTTTTATATAATTATTGCAACGAAAGGAGATGGCAGCAATGAAAAGATTTATTGAAAGTAAGTTGGTAGATTGGAAAAACTCCAAACGACGTAAACCACTCATTGTACGTGGCGCCCGTCAAGTAGGTAAAACCTATTCCATTGAAAATTTCGGACAGAAGTATTTCGACAACGCAGTTACAGTTGACCTAGAAAAAAGCAGGGATTTGCATGGCATTTTTTCAGGCGATTTGAATCCCGAAAGAATCATTTCCGAATTGGAAATATTTCTGAATAAGAAAATAATATCAGGGAAGACTCTGCTTTTCTTTGATGAAATTCAAAGCTGTCCAAGGGCCATCATGGCGCTCAGATATTTTTATGAGGACATACCAGAATTACATGTGATAGCTGCCGGTTCTCTCCTTGAGTTTACAATGAGTGAGGTCTCTTTTCCCGTCGGTCGAGTCCAGTTTCTAGAAATGTATCCTTTAGATTTTGCAGAATACCTCATGGCCGTTGGTAGAGAAGAAGCTACCGATATAATTATATCTGAACCTCGGGCCGTATCTGAGTCCATTCACAACCTTCTGTTAGATGAATTGAAGAAATATTGCTTTATCGGTGGAATGCCCGAAAGTGTCAAAGCCTATGTAAATACTAAGTCTATACAAGAGAGTTTTTTGGTTCACAGGGAGCTCTCTGATTCCTTCCGGCATGATTTCTCAAAATATGCCTCTCGAACAGACCCGTATTGTCTCGACGCCATTTTAACCGGCA
Organism: uncultured Eubacteriales bacterium; assembly: GCA_964608785.1. Taxonomy (GTDB): domain Bacteria; phylum Acidobacteriota; class Aminicenantia; order Aminicenantales; family Aminicenantaceae. The sequence goes on along the minus strand of CAZSPM010000225.1, from coordinate 2,677 downwards.
TTTCCCGCAATGTTGGACAACAGATAATCTATACGCATCTAGCTGAAGGTTATACTCATCCAACAATAAAAAAAGCTTTTAATACGCTCTGTAAGGCTCGGATTGTAAAAAAAATTCCTTCGGCTAATCCTTCAGGATTGCCTTTAGGTACAACTGCATCCTCCAACAGGTTTAAAGCATTACTGGTCGATATAGGGCTATGGCAACACCTATGTGGAATCAATAAAGAGGTGGAATACCTTAAAACTGATCTTCTATCTATCTACCAGGGGGCAATGGCAGAACAATTTGTTGGTCAGGAAATAATGATTTCACAAAATTCAGATTTGTATTACTGGGCAAGGCAAGCAAAGAGTAGCACTGCAGAGGTTGATTATCTGGCAGTAATCGAAGGAAACATTATTCCTATCGAGGTAAAAGGTGGGGCAGCAGGTCGTTTGCGAAGTCTTCACTTACTGTTAAAGTCTTATCCAAATTGCCCATTTGGCCTTGTATTTTCATCTTCTCCTTACTCAGAATTGCCCGAACAAAAATTAAAGTTCTATCCTTTATATTACGCATATACAGCTACAAAAAGTTCCATTGATTCCAAATTCAGAATTTAGATTATTTTTCTCTTTCTCCAAAAAATTTGAAAATTAAAAATATTTAGATTAAATTATAGACAATAAATGGGAATCCAAACAGTAAAATGGACAAAGAACAAATCCATTCTCAACTGAGATCTTTAGTACAAAGGTTTGAAGCAAACAAATACCACTACTTGTCTAAAAAATACCTAGAAGAAGAAGTTAAAATAGATTTTATTAATCCCCTCTTTGAAGCGCTCGGCTGGGATGTCCGCAATACAAAGGGCCTTTCTCCCTATGAAAGAGACGTGGTTGTCGAGAAAGGAGAAACCACTGGCCGTCCCGATTACAATTTCAGAATCGATGGACAAACTAAATTCTTTGTCGAAGCGAAAGCACCGCATGAGCCTTTACATAAAATTAACCATGTTCTTCAAGCCAAATCCTATGCCTGGAATACTAAGAATGTTTTCATTGTGCTTCTAATCGACTTCGAAGAGTTTCGTCTCTTTGATGCCACAATAAAGCCAGACGCGAAAAACCCTGACCAGGGACTCATCTTTGAACTCACCTATGACAAGTACCTGGATAACATTGATAAACTTATACTTCTCTCAAAAGAAGAGGTAGAGAAAGGCTCTTTAGACAAACTGATCCTTAAAGACGCCAAAAGTAAAAGGCTGAGAATACCAGTCGATAAAGCATTTCTGGAAGATCTCTCACAATGGAGGGAAGAGCTTGCCAAAGACATCTACAAAAAAAATCAAGAAGATCTTGAAGACAGATCGGATGAAAAGAGAGTAAAAATCCAGGTAAAAATATTAAATGAAGCAGTCCAGAAGATTCTGGATAGACTGATTTTCATTCGTATTGCAGAAGACAGAAAAATCATAGAACCTAAATCGCTCCTGGAAGAAGCCGAATGGTGGAAGGCAGGTGGAAAGAGAAGAAACTTACATAGGAGGTTGACGGATTGTTTTATTGGATGGAACCAGGATTTCAATGGAGAAATCTTAAAGCCAGGTCCTTGCGACGTTTTAGAAATAGATTCTCATCTTCTAGCAAAGATTATTGAAAGTTTATATTTTCCAAGATGTCCTTATCGTTTTGATGTTATAGGAGTTGAACTCCTTGGTTCTATTTACGAGCGATATTTAGGAAAAACCATAAGAGTCACTCCCAAAAGAGTCAAAATAGAAGAAAAACCAGAAGTGAGGAAGGCAGGAGGAGTATATTATACTCCTCAATATATAGTTGATTACATCGTTAAAAACACCGTCGGAAAAATCATCAAGGGAAAAACTCCGAAAAAAATAGAAAAGATTAGAATATTGGATCCTGCTTGTGGTTCAGGTTCTTTTCTCCTCACTGCTTATCAAACAATAATCGATTACTACCTGGATTATTACGAGAAACATCCTGGAGAATCAGGACAGGGCACCTTATTCCCTGATGTGATAGTCGATTATGACGGAAAGAAAAGGCTATCTATCGAGAAAAAGGCTCAAGTTTTAAGAAATAATATCTTTGGGGTGGATATTGATCCTCAGGCAGTAGAAATTGCCATGATGAGCCTTTATTTAAAATGTCTTGAGGGGGAGAAAGACCTGCCTCGAAAAAGGGAACTTTTGCCTTCTTTAGCTAAAAATATACGCTGCGGAAATTCCCTGATTTCTTTTGATATTTTTGATCAGTTGACTTTGTTTGATGAAGAAGAAAAAGAACGAATCAATCCTTTTGATTGGCATTCCAAATCCACCGGCTTCGGTGACATTATGGACCAAGATGGCTTTGACGTCGTTATTGGCAATCCTCCTTATGTCCGTCAGGAATTGTTGGGGGATTATAAGGCATATTTTCAGCAACATTATAACAGTTATCACGGCATTGCCGATTTGTATGTGTACTTTATAGAAAAAGGTATGTCCTTAATTCAGCCCAAAGGAACATTTGGTTTCATTGTTTCCAACTATGATTAAACCTAACTGAGTTAGTAGCTTTTCCATGTTCTCTAATCGAGTAGTCATCTCCATATGATTACGGATCAAGGTACGAGTCATACCTTCCAACATGATGCACTCAGGTGTCTCTACTGTGTAGTTCTTATT
>CAZSPM010000224.1:0-4457 GCA_964608785.1 uncultured Eubacteriales bacterium | reverse complement strand
GGGAAGAGAAGAGGTGGATCATTTTGCAGGAGAATCTTTTGTTGTTGACCCTTTCGGACAGGTTGTCGCCCGTGCCCCCCAAGAGAAAGATTTTATCCTCTATGCAAACTGCGATTTTCAAAAGATACCTCAATCTCCGGCAAAAAAATACTTTCTTCCAGATAGGCGCCCTGATTTTTATCATGCTTTCAACCTACTGGATTAATTATTCTAGGGACGCTATACTAAATGGCTTAATAATATTACTCGACAATTTTAATTTGACTAAACGGTCTGTTCATGAAATATTTGAATCCAAAATATGAACCAATGAATTCTTCAGTTGAGTCGTGTAATTAAGTATTGTATCCCCGGAATAGATGAAAGGACGTAGATGGAAAACTGGTATGTTTTAAACACAAAGCCGAAAAAAGAATTTCAGGTTGAGAGACTGTTTAATGAAGGGGGAATTAAGATATATAACCCCAAATACATTCATGAGGATCGCATAAAGCCTTTTTTCCCAGGCTATGAATTTATCTATTTTGATTATCCTGCCCAGTACCAGCTAGTAAAATACACAAGAGGCGTGAAAAGAGTAATTGGGAGCCAGGAGGGACCTATACCCATTCCAGAAGAAATTATCCGCGGGATTAAATCCAGAGAGATCGATGGGCTGATAGAGCTCCTTAAATATGGAGATGAGCCTGAAACCGGTGATGAGATTGAAGTCATGGAAGGCCCGCTAAAAGGCCTAAGAGGAATATTTAAAAAAGAACTGGATGATAAGGAGAGAGTTGTCATCCTCCTCAATTATGTGACCTATCAGGGCAAATTGTTGATCGAAAAGAAAAAGCTTAAGAAAGTTCTCAAATGAAGAGGTGAGCGATGGATATTCCTTTGCTGGATCTCAAGGCGCAATACAAGACTATCAAAGAGGAAATTGACAGGAAAATCTCAGAAGTCGTCTCATCCCAAAAATTTATTCTGGGAGCTGAACTGGAAAGTTTTGAAAGAGAGCTTGCCGCTTACAGTCAGACGGGCTTTGCCGTAGGGGTCTCTTCAGGTTCCGATGGCCTGATTGTTTCCTTGATGGCCTTGGAAATAGGGGATGGGGATGAAGTGATAACAACGCCATTTACCTTTTTTGCCACGGCCGGTGCCATAGCGAGGCTAAAGGCAAAACCGACCTTCTGTGACATCGATGAAATTAGCTATAACATAAGCGTGGAGAAACTGGAAGAATTGCTTGAAGACCGGTACAACAAACCCGGGAATTCAAATCTTAAAGCCTTGATACCTATTCATCTTTACGGGCAGTGTGCGGATATGACTCCAATATTGTCTCTGGCTAAGAAGTACGATCTTTTTGTGGTCGAAGATGCAGCTCAAGCGGTCGGCGCAGAATACCCTTTTGCTGAGGGAGCAAAGAGAGCTGGTTCTCTGGGAGATATGGGCATTTTATCCTTTTTTCCTTCAAAAAATTTGAGTGGATTTGGTGACGGAGGAATGGTCCTGACAAATGATGAGAAATTGGCATCGAAGATAAGGTTGTTGAGGGTCCATGGAGGCAGAGATAAATATTTCTATGAAATTCTTGGAGGGAATTTCCGCCTTGATGCACTCCAGGCCGCTATCCTCAGAGTAAAACTTAAGTACCTGGACGGCTGGCAGCAGAAGAGGAGAGAAAGAGCTTCTTACTATGATCAGCTATTCGAAGAATCAGGATTGATTGAAGAAGACTTGGTCCAGATTCCAAAGGCCTTATATAAAGAAAGCGGCATTCAGAATTATCATAATTACCATCAATATGTTATCCGGACCAAGAAAAGAGATAGATTGCAGGAGTTCATGAGAGAAAAAGGAGTCGCAACAGCCATCTATTATCCTCTACCACTTCATCTCCAGAAATGTTTTTCATATCTCGGTTACAAAGAGGGAGATTTCCCCGCGTCTGAGAAAGCATCCCGTGAGGTTTTGGCTTTGCCCGTTTATCCTGAATTGTCCTCAGAGCAGCAAGATTTTATTGTCTCATCCATCAGCCAGTTTTACAAACTTTAGAAGATCCGTGTAATTAAATATTAGGATCACTTGTAGAATTTAAAAGAGGCTCATTTCTTACCAGGGCCGCACAGGGTTTTCCCCGATTGTTCTCCTGTGTGTGTGTCATGGGCTAATACTGTTGTTCCGATGACGATGACATAATTCATATTTCAGATTTAATCAGTTTAAATAAAATGTCAAATGTTGAGACGCGACCCCAAAATTTCTTCTAGAGTTTCGTCCATAAGGCTTAATCCAGCCAAAAAGTAATCCTTTTCTGTGCCAATCCCAATACGCATATAACGATCCATTCCGAAGAGGTCACCAGCGGCAATGAATACGCTTTTTTCTTTCCGGAGTTTAGTGGCGAGTTCTGTGGAATTGATTTCCATGTTGTATCGTGGAAAGACAATTCCCCCTCCCCGCGGAGGAATGAGTTCTAAAAGACCATTGTGTTTTCCGATCCATTCCTGGAAAGCGGCTAAATTTTCAATCAGAATTCTTTGGTTGCGATTCAATACCTTCTTTCTCAGCTCTGGCTTCAAAACTAAGGTGGCTATCCTGTTGCTAAGTATTCCTGATCCGATAGACGTATAATCATGATAGGCCCAGGCCTTTTCGATGGATTTTTTGGGTCCGACTAACCAGCCAATCCGTAGACCAGGTAAAGCATAAGCTTTGGAGAGTCCACAGGAGACAATCGCTTTCTCATACTTTCCTAAGAAAGAAGGTGTTTCTTTGCCATCATATTCTGCCCCTCTATAAACCTCATCCGCATAGATCCACGCATCTGTTTGTTCGGCTAAACGAATAATCTCATTCATCTCTTCTTCGCTCAGGACAGCACCCGTCGGATTATTCGGATTGCAGACGGCTATCATTTTTGTCCTGGGTGATATCAGGCTTTTAAGCTCCTCAAGATCTGGGCCCCAGTTGAACTCTTCTCTCAGATGAAAGGATTTGACATTTATGCCAAAAGAGCAGGCAACGCCCCAGATCTGCATATAGTTCGGAAGCATGTAGATGAGTTCATCCTCTGGTTCTAGATAGGTCCAGATAGCTAAAAAGTTTGCCTCCGCAGAGCCATTGGTTACTAGGACGTTGTCCAGGTCAGCACCTGGATAGAGTTGGGAGATTGCATCTCTTAGTTCTTCGGAGCCATTTGATTGGCCGTAACCAAGCCTTATGGAAAACAGCTCTTCGATCTCCTCCTGACTGAGCACCTCATTAAGAGTGAAGGGGTGGATCCCGCTTTCAGTCAGGTTATATTTCACTCTGTTTTCCCAAAGAGATAGGGTCCTCTCGAGTTCAAAAATTTCAATTTTCATGATTACGTCTCCTTAAATTTTTTTATCTCTCGTTGGGGGCCAATGCTTCATACACTGCTTTTGATATTTGAATATCTTGAACAGCAACACCTGTTAAATCCGCAACAGTAATCTGTTCCTCAGAAGACCTTTGTAATTCTTTTTCTTCAATAACTTTCCCCAACTCCACAATATTTTCTTTTTCAATCGAGCCAGCTTTTAAAGCCTGAAAAATTTCCCCTCTTAATTCACATTGACTGATGCTATCAGCTACTACGATATCTGCCATGGCAAGGATTTTTGGATCTAATTCAATTTTTTCAGATGTGTCAGAACCCATGGCTGTGATGTGAGTTCCTTTCTGGATTTGATCACCCATGAGCAATGGAGAATTTGAAGGGGTTGCGGTCACGATGAGATTAGAGTTCTTGGCAATGTCATTGCTCTCTCGTGTGGTTTGAATATTATAACCAAGAGGCTCCATATCTTTTTTATAGGCGTCTAATTCCTGTTGGTTGATTCCCCACACGATGACATCTTTACAATCAACGATCGATTTTAGATATTCAAGCTGCATTCTTCCTTGAGTGCCTGCTCCAAAGATACCGATGCAGTGAATATTTTTGGGCGCCAGATATTTGGCAGCAACTGCTCCTGCTGCTGCAGTTCTGACATTTGTGAGATGGCCTTCGTCGAGAAGGATACAGGCCAGCTCTCCAGTCTTCTGTTTGAAGACCAACATGAGGCCGGAACAATTCGGAAGACCGAGTTTAACGTTTTCATAAAAGCCCGAAGCAACCTTGATGACATAATAGTCATTGTTGAGGATATAGCCATATTTTATATGGACATCTCCAGGAGGGTATTTAAAGAGCATCTCTCCTACAGGTGGTACAACGGCTTTTCCATAAGAATAGGCTACAAATCCATCTTCTATGGCTATGATCGGGTCGATATTTTTTAAGACTTCCTTGATCTGTTCTAGATCATAAATATTCGCCATTCTCTATCTCTCCTAAAATAAGACTTCTTTCAAATTTTCCATGCTTATCTTGGAACCGCTTATGATCAATACGACATTCTTATTTTCAAGACTGTTCTTTTCCTTTATAAAAGAGGCGACTGAAA
>CAZSPM010000223.1:0-4501 GCA_964608785.1 uncultured Eubacteriales bacterium | reverse complement strand
ATCGGTGTTATCCCTCAAATCCTTGGCTTTCTCAGCCAGTTCTTTATAGCTTTTATCAAGATGAGCGGGGCTATCGTAATTCTCAATATCTTCCATATATCTTTGAAAGTCCTTGATGCTGGTCGCGCCCGCCAAAGGGGAATGCACAGCATCAAAATAATATCCCTTCTCAGGCATCTTGAGAACAACAGTCCCGGCTGCATTAAGGACTATCTGAGAGCCATCCTCTTGAAGTCTGGGTTGAAACTTGGCTGGGAAATTGACAGGAGAGCCGTCGGTGAGGGAGCCTTTCCTCCACTCATCGGGCTCGTAGAAGACAGGCATTATATCGACTCCAAGTATCTGGCGCACGTCTTCCTCCACAACTGCAGTCTGTTGATAGATGTCGGCAACGTAAGTTGTGCTTGGACCCAGACCCAAATGTTTTCTGAATCCTTGATAGCTAAAGGCTGAGATTGTACTATCGACAATGCCTCCAAAATCAATAGGTATGCGATCCGGCTCTCGGTGTCGTAAAGTGGTCAAGACTCTTTCTCTGTGGTTCATAATAGTGTTTCTCTTAATAATGGAAATTTGCTTAGCCAGGCATGTTGCTGACAGTCAAGGACTTCCACCCGGCCTCTGATTTTTTCTCCTTGGGAGTGTATAAATTTGGACGGATTGATTATAATGGGCTGAGAGTGAAATATCAAACCTAGTTAAATTATTGGCTACAGATGAAAAATAGAAGATTAAATTCAGGCAATAGCCGCTGGGTTCAGATCTTTGGATTGCTTCTTATTGTTGTCATTCTTGTTTGGTACGGCTATCGCTTCAATCCTACTGTGACTTTGAGAATGTGTCTAAATAATCCCCTCAAGTATGACGGAAGAGAAATTGCAGTGAGGACAGAGGCAAAAGTGGAAAAACTCATGCCTGACGGTTTCCTTGTGATGGAAGCGGGTCATACCATCCGCGTCAAGGGCAATCCCCAGAATGCTTCTCTGGGTGATTATGTGCGGATGCGAGCTGTTTTTCACAAGGAAGGTTACTTGGAATTGAAGCGTTTTTTCGTAGCAAAAGAGAAACCTCTAAAGATTGTGGTCTCTATCTTTCCGGCATTGCTGGTTTTCTTTCTTCTGTTGAGAACTTACAGATTCGATTGGCGCCGGATGCTTTTCAGGGAGAAAACCTGATGCCAGACCTCGTTACCCACTTTGCCGCAGCCTATTTCCTGAAGATTCCTGATCGATGGTCGAGGTTCCGAGTGCCTTTTTACATCGGTGCCCTGTTGCCAGATCTTTTGGCACGACCCCTTTCCATCCTTTACCCTCCTGTAAGCTACACTGTATACAGCTTGCATACCCCTATTGTTTCATTGATTGTGTGTTTACTGATCACGCAGTTTTTTGAGAAAGAGATTCGTTCAGGGGTTAGAATAAATCTTCTGCTGGGCACCTTTCTTCATTTCGGCCTTGATATTTTTCAAAAGCACATCACGATTTCCTATTACTGGTTATTTCCCTTTAGCTGGAAGTCTTTTGAGCTCGGACTTGTCTGGCCGGAAGATTCCTTAAAAGCCGTGCCAGTTTTGGTCATCCTAATGATTGTTATCGAGACTGCTATTCAGGTGCAGAAACGGACTAGGATTGGAATGAAATAAAATTGGCTATCTGAAAATACCGCGCCATTTGATATAAATATAACACGCTATCCCAAAGACAACTCTCCCCGCAAAGAATATCCAGCCTACTGCGGAGCTCTGGAAAAGCGGAGGTAAAATAAATAGTAAAGCCACAATCGTTAATAAAATTATTCTATGTTTGGATTCAGCGACCACAAATGCGAAAACGAATGCTCCTATGACAATCAAATTAATAACCGGCAAGTATGGATTCCGCATGATTTTGCTCTTAATACCTAGTAAACGTTGGGCAGGATAAGCTTATCAAATGGCAAACCAGAATGCTAGAATTTACGGACTTAATGTGAGCTTGATAAATCAAGCCCTTGCATTTCTGCCTTTGTGGGCAAAGCGCGGCAATCTCTACCTTCCCCATATTCAGGCCTAATCTGTTTAAGTCTTTACTTATTTCAGAACTTCAATTAATATAATTAGGGTAAAGAGGCAGTCCCATGGCAAAATCAACGACAATAATCTGTGTCCGCCATAAAGGCAAGATTGCGATGGCTGGCGACGGCCAGGTTACTATCGGTCAGACCATTTTAAAACAAAAAGCGAGCAAGATAAGAACCCTATTCAAAGGGAAAGTGCTGGCTGGATTTGCTGGAGCCACTTCAGATGCCTTTGCTCTGTTCTCCCGGTTCGAGGCGAAACTGGAGGAATATCGGGGAAACATTTCCCGTGCATCCATCGAACTGGCCAAGGATTGGAGGATGGATAGGGCACTCCGAAGGCTTGAGGCTCTCCTTATTGTCGCTGACAAGAGCAATTCTTTTCTGATATCTGGGACAGGCGATGTGGTAGAGCCTGATGATGGGATCATTGCCATCGGCTCAGGAGGGTCTTACGCACTGGCTGCTGCCCGTGCCCTGATCAAACATACCCGCTTATCGGCCAAAGATATTGTGACGGAAGCCATGAGGATAACCGCAGAAATCTGTGTCTATACCAATAATCAAATCACGGTAGAGGAACTTTAAATGGCGATTGTTCTTCCCCAAAGTCTCGAAAAAGCAGCCAAGAAGGCGAAGGATGCCGAACTTACCCCACAACAGATCGTGGCCGCGTTGGACAAGTACATCATTGGCCAGAATGCGGCTAAAAAAGCGGTAGCCATTGCGCTTAGAAACAGATATCGCAGGAGGAAACTCCCTCCTGAGCTAGCGGATGAGATCGCTCCTAAGAATATCTTAATGATCGGTCCTACTGGAATAGGAAAGACCGAGATATCGCGCCGTCTGGCTAAGCTCACTTACTCCCCTTTTCTAAAAATTGAAGCCAGCAAGTTTACTGAGGTCGGTTACGTTGGCCGGGATGTGGAGTCTATGATAAGAGACCTAGTGCGGATTTCAGTGGACTTGGTCAAATCAGAAAAGATTGAAGAAATCAAAGAGAAAGCTAAAAAAAACGTAGAGGAGAGGATTTTAGACATCCTCCTGCCGCCTCTGAAAAGAACAGAGGGCTCTTTTGAGCCTCCTGAGAATACTAGATTCAAAGAGACAAGGGAAAAATTAAGAAAACAACTCAGGGCAGGCCTTCTGGATGATAGGATGGTCGAAGTCGAGATGGAAGAGAAGATGTCCTCTCCTTTCGAGATTTTTTCCTCAAGCGGTGTGGAAGAGATCGGAGTACACATTCAGGAGATAATCCCTGGACTTATGGGAGGGAAAGCCAAGAAGCGGAAGGTTAAAATAAAAGAAGCCCAGGAATATTTATTGGAAGACGAACAGAAAAGGCTGATCGATATGGATCAGGTGTCCCGTCTGGCTGTGGAAAGGGTAGAACACTCGGGGATCATATTTTTGGATGAGGTTGATAAGATTGCAGGGCGTGAAGTCGGTCACGGGCCTGAAGTAAGCCGGGAGGGAGTCCAGAGGGATTTGCTTCCCATAATAGAAGGCACTACAGTCAACACCCGTTATGGTCTGGTGCGGACAGACCACATACTTTTTATCGGGGCTGGGGCATTCCACGTAACCAAACCTTCTGACCTTATACCTGAGCTTCAGGGGAGATTCCCCATCCGAGTGGAATTAACGCCTTTGGATAAGAAAGATTTCATCAGGATTTTGACCGAGCCAGAGAATGCTTTGATCAAGCAGTATGAAGCCCTTTTAGCGACTGAAGGCATCAAAGTGAACTTTTCCGGCGATGCTGCAGATGAGATCGCTGAAATCGCAGAGAAGGTCAATGATGACGCAGAAAATATCGGTGCCCGAAGGCTTCATACTGTGATGGAGAAAGTTATGGAGGAGATATCGTTTGAGGCTCCTAATGTAAAAAGCAGGAAGATATCGATCGACAGAAAATATGTTCAGAAGCAGCTTAAAGATATTATCGAAGATCAGGACCTCAGCCGCTTCATTCTTTAATGAAGAGTTTTTTTTCTTTCCTCATTTCGCTAGTCCTTTTTCTTTCTCTACACTTCTGCGGTAAGAAGGGTCCAATCAGGCCTCCTCATATAAGAGTTCCTCAAAAAATTGAAGATTTAGATGTCTTTCAGAGAGGAGATAAAATAATTCTGGAGTGGACTAATCCCACAACTTATGAAGATGGAAAATCCTTGCCAGCTGTTGAAGAAATCGAGGTTTGGCTTTATGAAGAAGAGAGAAAGCCGGCTCAAGAGGAAAGAGAGGCGGCTCTAGAAGAGAAAGAGTTGGCTGAGGACCAAACTCCCAAGAGAATGAGAATAGAAGAGTTTGCAAGGAAGGCTAAAGTAATTACTGTGATAAATCAGCAGCTCTTTCCCTGGTTCCGAAAATTGAAAGAACGGGAGTCGCCGGTGTTTTGTTATGTTTATCAATTAGCCGACAGCGGCCTGAGCTCAAAAAAATTTTT
>CAZSPM010000222.1:0-4538 GCA_964608785.1 uncultured Eubacteriales bacterium | reverse complement strand
AGCTGCAGGGTGGCACTTTGGGGAACGTCCCCTTTTTATTAGCCCTTCATAACACCGATAGGAACGACTCTAGCCACGAGTTTTCCTATTCCCACTTCATGGGAAACCTTAACCACTTCGTCTACATTTTTATAGGCCTGTGCGGCTTCCTCAGCCACTCCTTTCCAGTTTGTGGATTCCAATTCAATTCCTTTGCTTTCTAGCTCTTGCTTTATCCTCTCTCCCCTGAAGCGGCGCCGAGCCTCGTGCCGGGACATCACTCTCCCAGCACCATGGGCAGTAGAACCGAAGCTCAATCTTTCTGCTTCTGTAGTTCCGACAAGAATATATGAAGCAGTGCCCATACTCCCGGGAATAATGACCGGCTGGCCAACAGAACGATAGACATCGGGTATTTCCTCTCGACCCGGACCAAAGCTTCTTGTGGCTCCTTTACGATGAATGCACACTTCTCTCAATTTTTTATCGATCTTGTGCTTTTCAAATTTAGCCACATTGTGGCAAACATCGTAAACCTGCTCCATCCCATCCGAGCTTCCCATGACTTTTTTAAAAACATTCCGTACCCAATGGGCAATCATCTGTCTGTTGGCGAAAGCATAATTGACAGCCGCACACATGGATTTATAGTATCGCTGGCCAAGCCCTGAGCGGATAGGTGCGTTTATAAGCTCTCGATCGGGCAACCCTCCAGTTCCAAACTTGTTTTCCATCATCCGGATGTAATCAGATGCCACCTGATGTCCAAGTCCTCTGCTTCCACAATGAATCATGACTAAAATTTGACCCTCAGAGCTGATGCCAAAAACATTGGCTACCTGTTGATCGAAAATTTCCGATACCTTCTGGATCTCTAAAAAGTGATTCCCTGCACCTAAAGTTCCCAATTGGGGAATTCCTCTTTCAACAGCTCGATGAGAAAGGCAACTGGGATCAGCAGCTTTCATCTTTCCGTATTCCTCGGTTCTTATTAAATCTTCTTTTTTACCGAATCCGTTCTCAACTGCCCATTCCGCTCCTTCAGCGCAGACATCTATTAGGACATTTCGGCTCAAACGCGTTATTCCACCCCTGCCCACACCAGCTGGAACTTCTCTGAATATTTCAGCCAAAAGCGCCTTTCGCTTCTCTTGGATATCTCCTTCAGAATAGTCTGTTCTCAGCAATCTAACGCCGCAGTTGATATCATACCCAACTCCACCAGGAGAAATTACACCCTCATCCATATCAAAAGTGGCAACACCTCCGATGGGAAATCCATAACCCTGATGGGCATCTGGCATGACATAGGCCGTCCTCTGAATTCCCTGTAGACAAGCGACATTTCTAGCCTGCCTAAGAGTAAGATCATGCTTTATGGCATCCAAGAGCCTCGCTGAGGAATAAATAACGGCCGGGACCCTCATATTCCCGCTTTTCGGAATTTCCCAAGTATAATCATTTATTTTTCTTAGTTCCATTAGCACACCTCATACATCAACCACAACCTGAATCATAAAATAATCCTTGCTCTCAATTTTCATTTCATTGTAGGTTATGGCTTTGATATCTCCATGGACCTTATATCGGTTTGAATATTTATCTCCTTTGAAAATGGCCTTTAACGAATATCGACTCCCTTTTTTTTCAATCCTGATCTTCTCAGCCGAACCCAGAAGAAACATTTTTGAATCTAAGAGATATATTATCTCTTCCAAAAAACAATTAAGCAACTGTTTGAGGTCATTCCCCTCGATCTTGACTTCATGATCCTTTGTCTTCTCAATGGTCTTCCAGTCCCACATAAGAGAAGCAGTAGCCAGGGCTGCATTGGAAAAAGCCTCTTCTAGAGTCTTCCCAAAAGCCTGAAATTTCGCATCAGCTGTATGCGAAAGGAATTTATATTTTTGCATTTCAGAGATCTCTCAATTCATCTTTCTCAATCCTGCGGATCATTCGAGACCGAAGAGTTCTCAGTCGAGGAGAAAGGCTTACTGGATATTCAACTCCTGCTTCTTCAAGTACCTTATATTTTTTATCCAGCACGGCAAACTCATCAAGGAAGGTTTTCTGAATTTGAGGCAAAGGTGGCAATTTTATTTTAATCTTTCCTTTGGTCATTACCTTCTTCAGCAAAGGCTTTCCTTGTTTTAATTTATCGTCTCTCAAGGCAATGGAGTCCCTTTTTAATTTCCCTTTGGGTGTGGTGGTTCGAAAGACCTGTTTCTCAGAAGGCAAGGTTATCTTTTCGGGACTGAGTTTCATTACTGGACGTCCGCTATATTTCACTAGCTTATAAGCCATATCAAAGTAGGGGGCATCTGCTGAGACCCCCATCTTGGTTCCCACACCAAATGAATCGACATCCCCGCCTTGCTGCAGGACCTTTTGTATTTTATACTCATCAAAACCACCACTAGCGAAGATTATCGTCTCCTTTAATCCGGACTTTCTGAGCACAGTTCTAACCTTCTTACTCAAACGGGCAATATCACCGCTGTCAAGCCTCAGCCCCTTAAGTTTTTCTCCTTTTTGAGCCATCTCCTCCCCTATTTTAGCGGCTTTAGCCGTCCCAACAAGAGTATCATAAGTATCTACAAGCAAAACGGTATTTTCAGGGAATGTCTGAGCAAAAGCGCGGAAAGCATCTATCTCATTTTCAAAGCTCGTGACTAAAGAATGAGCCATGGTGCCGGAAATGGGTATTCCATAAACTTTGCCCGCGAGAACATTGCTTGTACCTATAAACCCTCCGATAAAGCTCGCCCTCGCAACTTTCATCCCAGCATCTGTTCCTTGGGTACGGCGCAGAGAAAAATCCACGAGTTTCCTTGGCCAGGCCGCATGAACACAGCGGGAGGCCTTGGTAGCAATCATGACTTGAAGATTAATGGAGTTGATGATGAATGTCTCGATAATTTGAGCTTCAATTAGAGGGGCTGTGATCTCTAAAAGAGGCTCGTTTCGAAAGAAAAGGCGACCTTCAGGAATGGCATAAACTTCCCCTGTGAAGCGAAATTTTTCAAGATAAGACAAGAATTCAGGCTTGAAGAGCGCAGTCTTCTCAAGATATTCCAGATCTTCAGGAGTAAATTTCAAAACCTCCAGATACTCCAGGACATCAGCCAATCCTGCAGAAACAAAATAGCGGCGATTAGAAGGATACTCTCGGATGAAGAGGCTGAAAGTCGCTCGATCGAAAAGGCCATGCTCATGATAGCAGGCTGCCATAGTAAGCTCATACAGGTCTGTGAATAAACCCAGGCTTTCTATCATGCTCATTTGTTTGGCCCGTTATTTGATCTTAAATCAGGCACGCAAAAAAACACCAGCAATATCCTCTCCACAGAAAGAGCACACAGAATCTCTCAACTTATAATCAGATATATAAAATCCCTGTCTTCGAATAAGCGTCTTCTGGCAAGAAGGACAGATTGTGTTTTCTGATTCTCCGGGCAAATTCCCGATATATATATAGCGAAGCCCTTCTCTTTTCCCTATAGAACAGGCTTTATGTAGGGTTTCACGCGAGGTAGCATGACTATCCGTGTATTTGTAATCTGGGTGAAAGCGACTTATATGCCAGGGAATGTTAGGGTCAGTTTCAGCGATAAACCGGGCGATTTGTGTAAGTTCTTCTTCTCCATCATTGACGTCCGGCACAACCAAAGTAGTAACCTCGACCCAAATGTCTAACTTTTTCATGAGGCGAATGGAATCAAGAACAGGCTGCAAGTGACTTTGACACATCTCTTTGTAAAATTCTTCTCGAAAAGATTTGAGGTCAACGTTGCACGCATTGAGATATGGCTTTATAGTCTCCAAGGCTTCAGGTGACATGTAACCATTTGTAACAAATATGTTGGCGAGGCCTTCCTTGTTGGCAAGAGCTGCTGTATCGTAAGCATATTCGAAGAAAATCGTTGGTTCGGTATAAGTGTAAGAAATACTTTGACAAGCATGATTCTTTGCCCCATGGACAACTTCCTCTGGGAGAAGCTTTTGGCCTGCAAATCCGCTCTTCTCTCTTTTTGAGCTTTGAGAAATCTGCCAGTTTTGACAGAAGGGACAGCGAAAATTGCATCCGATTGTCGCCATAGAAAAAGATGTGGTGCCCGGCAAAAAATGATATAGAGGCTTTTTTTCGATTGGATCGACATGAGCTGCGATGACCTCTCCATAAACATGAGTATACAGTTTCCCTTCCTTGTTCTGTCTCACTCCACAAATTCCGAATTTCTGGTCGACAATTGTGCAGCGATGATTGCAGAGAAAGCATGAAACCTGCTGTTCAGGATTGGAGCGGTAGAGCATCGCTTCTTTGATCATCTCAGAATCTTCTTTATTTCATATATCTCAATAAGATTTCCCTCAGGATCTTTAATGCTTTCCTTTATTATATATCAAGAATCATGACCAAGATCTAAATTAGGATAAAATTCTGTGGCTGAAGGGCAAAGATGGCGTATATCGCACGAGGGACAGAGAGGCTTACGAGCCGGACAGATTCTTCGGTCATGCGTGACAAGCGCGTAATTGAAATCCAACCAACTATTCTT
>CAZSPM010000221.1:170-4539 GCA_964608785.1 uncultured Eubacteriales bacterium | reverse complement strand
AATATTCTTTCGAATGATTTCCCCTTTGCCCTCTGGTAAAAATACAGCTGTTTTAGGTGCGGATATAATTTCATCTTTATTCAAAATAATTCGAGGATCACGCACCCTTCCCTCTTGTTTTAACGTTTGGATATAAATTCCATCTTTGGAGAAAACATTAATACCATTCATTGCCGGGATATAAACCTTACCATTGACATAATGAGTTAATTCTTGCCCTATAACCTCCCCAGGTCCTTGGCCGCTTTTTGCAAAGGCTCTTATAAAATTTCCGTCCCTGTCAAAGATGTAGTTTATTTTGTTCGCGACATCGTATACATAAAGGATTCCATCCTCTGTCGCCATGAGACTGAACGGACGGCCAAATACCTCATCCCCTGCTCTGTCAATTTCCCAAACCTTCTTGAGTTTAAAATGCCATTCTCCCTTAAGTGGCTTGTCATCATTCACAACACCCCCTCGTAAGATGGGGCCCAGTAAGAAAAGCAGGACCAGGAAGAATATGATGAATGCCAGCTTCATCCTCTTCATTTTTGTCTCCTTCTGCAATATCCTCTGTCTTCCATCCCCATTTTCTGTTTTAGATAATCTCTTCATAGGACCTTAGCATTTATACAGTTGCAAAAGATATGCCAATTGAATAATATGGGGAAGAACAATATAATGTGCGGTAGAATGTAAAAGAATTTTACAAATCTATGTCTATAAAATTATCAATAAAACTGGAGTAACGACAGAATTAATTCGCTGTCAGATACTTCTGTCATAGGCGTAGCAACAAAAATAACAAAAGCAAAAGTAAGCGATAAAAGGATGTCATTCCTGCGGAGATTGTGCCCGCGCAGGCGGGTAGCGGGAATCCAGAAATATGAAAAATGTCATTCCTGCGGAAGCAGGAATGACGAAACGGAACAAGGAAGAATTGCTTAAATACTACCGATCCTTATCTCGAAGCAGCCAGACGGCCATCTCCCCCACTCCCCTATGGGACCAGGCGTAATAGGGAATTGCTATTAATTGAGGCGCTTCGGCATTAGTGCTCTTTAATATGTTTATTCCGCCCAAAAGCTCAGGGCGGAATTCCACTTCAAAGGTCATATCATCCGGAATACTCAGGTTAAGCACTTTCCCATTATTGTCTACTCCTTCGAAGCAGTAGACAAGGGGACCTCGCTGTAAGGCAACTTTGCCAAGGTTTTCCTTTACGTTTTCATGGGCAGTGATCCGGCGCACTGGCATGGGAAAGTCGAGCTCGATGACATCTCCTTTTTCCCAGCGGCGCTGAATATTTGTAAAGCCACTCTCTGCATGTTTGACAAAATCACTCTCTATATATAAAGAAATTATTTCAGAGTTTATTTTTAGAGCGATCTTTTCATCGCTAGGATTCAAGAACGCATATAAATCGCTTGGAATGGGTTCATTTCTTGCCCATCCTGGAATGCGCGCAGCCACAGCAAAGTCAGCAGCCTTCTCGGGATTTATAGTGATCTTTACTTTTCCATCCCATGGGTAGTTCGTGGTTTGCGAGACACTCACAGAGTTATCGCCCATCATGACAGTTCCTTCACTCTCTACAAATAGATTGATGTAGAGAACATCATCTGTGCTTGCATAGACATAACCTGGGAAGGATGGCAGGAAACGGGCAAAATTCACAGGGCAGCAGGCACAGTCAAACCATGGTTTTCGGGAGGCTTCTCCCTGATTGAATTTGTATTCCCCATCCGCCTCTAAAGGATTGGGATAGAAGAAGAGGTCGCCGCTCAAGGATATTCCAGAAATGAGGCCATTATAGAGTGTTCGTTCCAGGACATCTATGTATTTGGCTTCTCCATGCAGGAGAAACAGGCGGTGGTTCCAGAATATATTGCCTATGGCTGCACAACTCTCATTATAAGATGTGGCATTGGGAAGTTCATATGCCTCTCCAAAAGCTTCACCTTCATGGCGCGCCCCGATGCCGCCAGTCACATAAATCTTTTTAGAGACCACATTTTCCCAGATTTTGTCGATGGCGTTAATATAATCAACATTTCCGGTAAGGGCGGCCACATCGGCCATGCCTGAATACATGTAAGTGGCACGGACAGCATGACCGACCGCTTCATCCTGTTCAATAACGGATTTGTGGGCCTGAAGATACCAGTCCTGGTTATAGATGGAAAAATCAGATGTGTCCGGGAACATTTTCTTATGTTTTTCTGCTCCTCGCTCATCCAGGAAAAATTTTGCCAGCTTCAAGTATTTTTCATCTCCAGTTACTCTGTAGAGCTTTGCCAGACCGATCTCTATTTCCTGGTGACCGGGAAATCCGTGTCTCTCATCCGGTCCGAACACGCTATCGATGAAATCTGCATTCTTTATGGCTACATCCAGGAAGTTGCGTTTTTCAGTTGCCAGATAATAGGCGACCGCGGCTTCGTACATGTGACCGACATTGTAAAGCTCATGGCTGGAGCCAAGGTTGGACCAGCGTTCTTTGCCTGAACCAGGAGCAACGTTTTCAGGATCTATGGTCCGGGTAGTAAACAGATATCCATCATCTTCCTGAGCAGCAGCGACTTTTGTTATCAAGTCATCCATGTACTTTTCAAGCTCAGGATCACGGCGCAGGCTCAGCGAATAGGCTGCTCCTTCCATAATTTTAAAAACATCGGAATCATTGTATCTCCGCCCTTCAAATTCACCTGGCATCAATCCCCCAGCCTTGGCAAAATTATTTATCCGTCCTGTCTCTTCACTTTTCTCGAAGGCAAAGGGAATCGTCACTTTGCGATTCGTTTCCATCCGGGGAAGCCAGAAGGCATCTTTGACCTCAACTTCTGTGAAGGTGACTGGTTTTATGGGGTAATCTTTTTGCACTTGCATTGCACAGACAATAAAAAATGCGCTAATCATTAAGATTAATAAGCTTTTTCTATACATGCGTCTCTCCTTAAAATAATTATATAAAGATTCTTTATGAACGCAAGTCTTTCTATTCAATATAAGGTGGGTTTTATGAATCAAACCTCTACACATGGATCAAGCCCCTACGCATAAATCATGTCCCTACAATAATTTGATGTTAACAAGCAACAATATGAGCTTTTTATTTGACATTTGTCATCTCTAAAGGACACTAAAGAAACCATTTGCACAACTCCACCCCTGGAAAGGCTAATTGGCACATATATTGCTAAAAAAGTGAATGGGATAAAGATGAATTAATGGAAAAAAACAGGGAGAGGAGGAAAACATGAAAAAGATTGTGTTGGTTACGCTGGTGATTATATTGGCATTATTCCTTGTATCCTGTATCCGTCAGACCGTTAAAATGGAATCAAGGTTTATTGATGATTTCTCATTTCAGGAGGTTTGGAAAGCATCCATAATGGCGGTCAATGAAATCGATTTCACGATAGACAGTCTGGATAAAGATGCTGGATTTATCGGAGCTGAAAGTGGGCGGCATATTGGTCAGGATGCTCCGCCTCGATTGTCAATTATGATCACAGAGTCAAGAGGACGGGTATATGTCAATTGCAAGGTTCTCCAGAAGGAAGAGTTTATTGATCTATTTGGACATGGAAAAAGGACGGTTCGAAAATTCATGGTGGCTTTAAACAGAAACCTCAATATGACTTATCAGTAAATCACCTGAACTATTCAAAAATAACACCGATACTTTTCGTGAATAATTCAGGCTGACTGGATTTGAGCTATAACTTTATCAAAAATCTCGTCAAAGTTTTCTCGCGTTAGAAAATAAACCTGCCCTTTATTTTTATAGTCTTTTACGAATTTCCTGGACAGCGTAGCAATTACAATCTTGTCCGAACTCAGCACCATTTGAATGGCATCCCTAAACTTTCTGGAATAAAACTCCATCATTCCAATCTCATCTATGACAACGCATTCTGAGTTTTCATAGCTCTCTACGAATTTATCCATTATCGTGTCTATGCCTTCTACGTTTACCCTATATCTTGAAACACCTGGTCCGCGTTTTATATTTACAGAAGCTAAAATCTCTTCCTTTCTTGAAGCCAGATCAATGATCTTGAATCCCTGTCTATCTCCATGTTCCCTTATCTCAGGCGTTATAAAACCAGACAGATTTTTATTTGAAATATCGGCCAGGATTTTTTGGATCAGTGTGGATTTTCCACACCTTGGATTACCGGTGATAAAAATATTCATTCTCTGTCTCTATTATACTCGCTTAAAAAAAAGAATTGAAACCTAGGCTCTCATATCTGTCATTCCTGCGAAAGCAGAAATCCAGTGTTCAATGGGTCAGGCTTGAATAACTGCTTGTCATTCCCGCAGAAGCAGAAATCCAGTGTTCAATGGGTCAGGCTTGAATAACTGCTTGTCATTCCCG
>CAZSPM010000221.1:0-70 GCA_964608785.1 uncultured Eubacteriales bacterium | reverse complement strand
CAGAAGCGGGAATCTAGACCTATCTGGATAAGAGTCTCTTATTTATCCGGTTTCCCGCTTCAGCGGGAAC
>CAZSPM010000220.1:0-4563 GCA_964608785.1 uncultured Eubacteriales bacterium | reverse complement strand
TCCAAGAGGGAGGCTTCCTTTTGATGTGGGAATTGTTGTCCAAAACGTAGGGACTGCAAAGGCCATCTGGGCAGCGGTGAGCTCGGGAACCACACTCTATGAGAGAGCTATCACTGTTTCCGGGAACGGCATTGAAGAACCCAAGAATATCCTCGTTCGGATCGGAACCCCATTCAAAAATATTATTGAATTCTGCGGGGGAATCGATGAGAAGGCGGAGATCCTGGTCATGGGAGGACCCATGATGGGAATTTCCCTGTGGTCCTTGGACACACCAGTAATAAAGGGGACTTCAGGAATACTGGCCTGGACCCCCTCTCCATCTGGTATCGAATATCCTTGCATCCGCTGCGGCCGTTGTGTGGAACATTGCCCTATGGGTCTTGTTCCTACCCAACTCGCTAAATATATCATGTTTGATAACCTAGCAGAGGCTGAAAAATGGGGAACTCTCGACTGTGTCGAGTGCGGCTGTTGCCAGTATACTTGTCCCTCGAAAATACCTCTTGTCCACTGGATACGTCTTGGAAAAGATAGAATTGCTAGCCTTAAACGAAAAAAGAGTGCTTGATGACAGATAAGACATTCATCCTTAAGTCCTCACCGCATTTCAGAGATAAAGATTCCGTGCCTAAAATCATGTATGCTGTGATAATCGCTCTCATTCCAGCAATCTTTGCTTCTGTCTATTTCTTCCGGTTGAGGGCAGTAGTCTTAGTTATATCCTGCGTTGCGGCATGCTTGATAACAGAAGCCCTTTTTCTGTGGCTAAGAAAAAAACCCTTGCACTCTCTTTGGGATGGATCAGCCATGATAACAGGGCTGCTTCTAGCCATGACCCTTCCACCTTCTGTTTCTCTAGACCTTGCAATTATAGGGGCAGTAGTAGCCATTGCCTTAGGGAAACAGGTTTTTGGAGGCTTAGGCCAGAATATTTTTAATCCGGCTTTAGTGGGAAGAGCCTTTTTACAGACCGCCTTTCCTGTGGCCATGACAACCTGGGCCCCTCCTGCAACCTTGACTATCAATACAGCGACTTTTGCCACTCCACTCGGAAACCTGAAATTCGAACATGCAGTGGCACAAGGAACCCTGACTCCACTCGGAGACCTCTTCTGGGGAAATATAGGCGGCTGTCTTGGGGAAACCTCTGCAATTGCCCTCATACTGGGAGGCGTTTACCTCCTTTTCCGACGAGTGATTGACTGGCGGATACCCCTTGGTATTCTCCTTTCCCTGATTGCCTTTACAGGAATCTTCTGGCTGGCTAATCCAGGAGAATATGCTTCTCCCCTCTTTCATATTCTTGCAGGAGGCATCCTGATCGGTGCCCTCTTCATGGCAACAGACATGGTCACCTCTCCCATCTCTCCTCTAGCATCATGGATCTATGCACTGGGGATAGGAGTCGTCGTTGGGTTGATCCGTCTCTTCGGCGGCTTTGCTGAGGGCGTGATGTATTCCATACTCTTCATGAATGCCTTTGTGCCACTTCTCAACCGATACACAAGACCCCACATCCTGGGGGAAAGGAGTAAAGTAGGCTGATGAACCTTTCCACCCGAATGGTCGTCGTCCTCACTGCGGTCGGGATTCTCTCTGGCGGCCTCCTGACAAGTGTCGGGCTTTTGACAAAAGAACGCATAGCTCTAAACAAACAGCGGGAAATAGAAAAGGCAATCATCCAGGTCGTTCCCGGAACACAAAGTAGTGAAAAATTGTATGAAGAGAAAGATCTTTCTGTCTACGGAGGAAACAATGAAGACGGGATCCTTATCGGTTTTGGAATTCTTGCCTCGGGCATCGGTTTTCAAGATAAAATCACTTTTATGCTGGGGACAAATACCTCTCTTACAAAAATAAACAGTCTGAATATCATTGATCAGAAGGAAACGCCCGGTTTAGGAGCGAAGATCACCGATAGAGAATTCTTTCTCCAGTATTGGGAGAACAAGGACTGCCGTATCCCCCTCAGTCTCCACAAACCCGCTGTAAGTTCTCCGGAGGATTTGGGCCCTTCAGAAATCAACACCATCACAGGCGCTACGGTTTCCTCTGAAGCTGTCCTCAATACAGTCAACAGCATCCTAGAAAAGCTGAGAAAACTTATAAACGATGGCAGGCTCAGCAGCAGGAAATAAGATGTCAGCTAAGAGCATTCGAGAAGAATTCGTCAAAGGTTTATGGGATGAAAACCCTGTCTTCCGCCAGCTCTTGGGCCTTTGCCCGACACTAGCGGTGACAAATGCAGTTATCAATGGCTTTGCTATGGGGATGGCAACAGCATTTGTCCTCATATTCAGTTCTCTTGTGGTTTCATCCATAAAAAAACTCATTCCCAGCCAGGTCAGAATCGCTAGCTATATCATCATCATCGCCACATTCGTTACTATCGCTGACCGGTTCATGGCTGCTTTTTTCCCTCCTATTTCCAAAGATCTCGGCCCTTATGTCCCCCTAATCGTTGTCAACTGCATCATCTTGGGGCGCCAAGAAGCGTTTTCATCAAAAAACACGGTTGCGCGCTCCCTGATCGATGCGCTGGGCATGAGTCTAGGATTTATTTTGGCTTTGCTCCTGCTCAGTTCTATCCGCGAAATCTTAGGAATGGGAACTTTCCTCGGTCATCAAGTCATGGGGGCATGGTTTAAACCCTGGATTATAATGATACTCCCCCCAGGAGCCTTCATTACTCTGGGCATCCTTCTCGCCCTCGCTCTTCATATCGAACGCAAAACAAGGTCAAGGAGTTAAGAGTGGAGCTTGCTATCATTTTCTTCTCTGCGATACTGATCAATAACTTCGTTCTTCATTACTTCCTCGGAATCTGTCCTTTCCTGGGCGTTTCCAAGAAAATAGATTCAGCTCTTTCAATGGGCCTGGCAGTGACCTTTGTAATGAGCATAACGGCTGTGGTCTCCTGGATTATCAACCACTTGATTCTTATCCCATATAATCTTGACTATTTACAGATTGTCTCATTCATTCTTGTCATCGCCTCCCTGGTTCAGTTGGTAGAAATGTTTATCCGGAAAATAAGCCCTCCTCTTTATCAAGCACTGGGCATCTACCTTCCTCTCATCACAACGAACTGTGCCATCTTCTTTTTGGCCCTTATGGCTGCCTTAAGAGATTATAATTTTGCGCAAACCGTTATCTTCGGGGTCGGCTCTGGTCTTGGGTTCACTCTAGCCATTGTCCTAATGGCAGGGATCAGGGAACAGCTAAACTTGGCAGATGTCCCAGATTCCTTAAAAGGCGCGGGAATCGCTCTTATCGTGGCCGGAATTATGGCTCTTGCCTTCCTCGGCTTTTCGGGAATGATAAAATAATGGAAGTTCTTGTGCCTGTCGTCACAATGGGAGTTCTCGGGCTTCTCTTTTCCCTTGGACTGGTTTTTGCCTATAAAAAGTTACGGGTTTATGAAGATCCAAAGATTGAAGAGGTTTCAGAAATGCTGCCTCAGGCCAACTGTGGAGCTTGCGGCTACTCAGGATGTCGCTTATTTGCTGAGGCGCTGGTTAAGGGAGAAGCGGCTGCGAACGGCTGCCCTGTTGGGGGCGAGGATGTGGCGAATCAAATTGCCACAGCTCTGGGTGTCGACGCAGGCGAGATAATCAAAAAACTCGCCCGCCTTCATTGCCGGGGCTCACATGAAGCCGCGAAAGACAGGGGGGCTTACTTGGGAATTCCAACCTGTCATGCCGCTCACCTCATTGGGGGTAATAAGCAGTGTTCCTACGGCTGTGTACACTTTGGAGATTGTGCCCGTGCCTGTCCCTTTGATGCCATATTTATGAGCGAAGAGGGACTCCCTGTCGTTAGAGAAGATAAATGCACAGCATGCGGGAAATGCGTGGAGGCTTGTCCAAGAAACCTGTTTGAACTCCATCCTGTATCTGAAGAAATCATCGTCTTCTGCCAGTCGCGAGACCGCGGTGCTGTTGCTAGAAAATACTGCAAAAACGCCTGTATTGCCTGCGGGATATGTGTTCGAGCCTGCCCAGAAACTATCATTCTAGAAAACAATCTGGCCAAGGTCGTAGATTATCGGAAAATAGAGCCAGAAAAGATTCCAGAGATAGAGAAATGTCCGACAAACTCCATAGGCCGCATTCACAAGGAAAAAGAAGATGAAGGATAGCGGCCTAGTCGTTAACATCGAAGGAGATATGGCCCAAGTTGAGGTCGAATGTATTATTGAGACTTGTCAAAAATGCTCAGCGAACACCATGTGTATAGGACAATATCAGTCAAAAGGTATCCTCACGGTCCACAATCCGCTAAGAGCTCTGGTTGGAGACCAAGTTGCGATTGAGATTCCTGAGGCGAATTATAACAAAAAAATGATCCTCCTTTTCGGCTCCCTTCTCGCTGCTGCAATATTGGGAATGGGAGTAGGCTATCTATGCTCCCTCTTTCTGCCATCTTCCTCTTCTGTATTGGGCCCCCTTGGTCTTCTCTTTGGCCTTATCCTAGCCGGGGGCTTACTCTCATATCACTTTCGTAAAATAAACAAAAGCCAACTTTATCCTGTGATAAAAGACATCATTAAAAAAGGAA
>CAZSPM010000219.1:0-4565 GCA_964608785.1 uncultured Eubacteriales bacterium | reverse complement strand
ATCAAAGTATATGTCTATGAAGAGAAAATAACGGATATTCTCATAGTACCGCCTGAAAAATTACTCATTCCTGAAACTGATATATATCCCACAAGCATCGGTGATCTCAGCAGGACATCCCCTGGAACAAGGCCAGAAAAAAAATCCGAATTTCCCGAAGAGGAAACGAAACCTCAGATCGATTTAGACCAGACCATTACAGAAATCGATAAAGAACAGCTCGAAGAGAGAACAGATAAAATGACATCTCGTCCGGAATTATCCTCAGAATTCAGCCTGGATATCCCTTCAAGAACAAGAGGCAAATCTTATTTACCTGCGGACAAAAGGCTGGTTCTCCCCCTGAGCCCTAAAAACGAGGGAAACATAATCAAAGAACTCAGCTCGGGTTATGAAAAAAAAGATTTGGATTTCCTGAGATACGTGTATTCTGATTATACAAAAACTGGCCTGTCAAAAAGAGCTTTTTCTCAGTCCACTGGTAGAAGAGCTCGAGTCCGCAGAGGAAGTGCTTCCTTCCAGGTTAAAGGCTATGATATAACTCCCTGGGCGAAACTTGTTGTGGATAAGATCCAAAGGAACTGGATTCTCTCTCCATCACAAAAAACGAGTGCTAAAGGGGAGATTGAAATTTTTGTGAGAATCGAGAAAAGCGGCGAGCTTTCTTCTGTGGAGGTTATTAAATCTTCAGAAATACGGCTGCTCGATCAAACAGCCCTCAAAGCTCTCAGGATGAGCTCTCCTTTCCCTAAACTGCCCGATGATTTCCCGAACAAGAGCCTGGAGGCCTATTTTGTCTTTGGCTATGATGATTAAGAGAATATTTGTTTTATTATTCATCGGCAGTCTGCATTTTAACTTATTTGGAGACTGGAAAACTGAGGTATCAGAACACCTCATTAATAGGGACTATAAAGGGACAATAGACTTACTGCTAAGAAATTTCAAGAAAGACATTCCCAACCCGATTGTCAGCGGACTCCTGGCTTATTCATATAACAGAGTAAAAAACAAGAACGATGAATACAAATGGCTACAGGAATATTTCGAAAATTATAGGGGAACAGAAATCATATTTATTTTTCTGGACCCTTCGATTTATACCAAGGTATCTGATTACATAATGACCTGGAAAAGAAAATATCCAATGATAACCAGAATATCCCTGATAGACAGCGAAGTCTTCAAAAGGCCTATACTGCCGGACAAAATTGTCGTCGGCATAGATATCGAGAATCCCGCCTATTATAAATTATCTGAGGATGAAAAAATAATTAAAGGCGGCCTTTTTAACCGGGGATTTAACTCTTTCAGCTTGGCTGCTCGTGAGCTATTCGAAAACTCTGGTTCGCATATATATCTTTTAGATTTAAAAGTAGAGGATTTATACCTGAAAAAAGAACTGGAAATTGATATTCAACTGGATTCTCAAGTCACAACAAAAAAAACAGAGGAGACAGCCAGAGATATCGAATACAACCTATCCCTGTTTATTGGAGATGAATTAATTATTTCCAGCCAAAAATTGCATCATGAAAAAGTATCATGGAAATTCGAGATCCCCGCTCCCACAGCAAATTTAAGCCCAATGATTCCTCCTGAAAAAATTGATCCGAGCAAAGCCGACTACACTTCGACCTCATTCTCAATTCCAGCAGCAGTAGCAGGAATCCTTCAACTCATAAAAGGGATAAAGAAAAAAGACAGTGCAGAAGAAAAGGTCAGTTATTTCCAAAGAAGCAACCAGCTCACAACTACTTTTATAAGAAGAAATTTAGAAGGACTTGAGAAAGAAGTAAAGGCAATCATTAGGCTAAAAACAAAGCATTAAGGGGTCGCGTCTCAACATTTGACATTTATTTGTATCTGATTTTTTTGCTAAACCTAAAGCTCAAATGTCAAATGTTGAGACGCGACCCCTAACATTAAATGTTGAGACGCGACCCCTAACTTTTTAAAATCTTGATCTTCTCGATGAGCGGGGGAAGAGCCTTCTGGTAATCTTCGACGATTCCAAAATCGGATTCCTTGAATATATGAGCTTCTGGATTCTTATTTATGGCCACAATAACCTTTGAACCCGAGCATCCAGCGAGATGCTGCGGGGCACCAGAAATTCCTACTGCAACATAGAGGTCAGGGTTCACAACGTGGCCGGTTTGACCGATCTCCAGATTAGCCGCCATCCATCCCTCATCACAGGGAACCCGGCTGATTCCTAAAGCACCACCGAGGATCTGCGCCAGCTCTTCCAATAACTCAAAGCCCTCTTTACCGCCGATCCCTCCACCGCCAGCCACGACAACATTTGCCTCTTCAAGTTTTATTCCTTTTGCTTCTTCTTTTACACTCTCCAGGAGTCTACTCTTGAAAACCGAACTATCTATCTCAACCATAAAGGGAATAATCTCACTTTTCCTGGAAGTATCTGGCTCTGCCGGTGAGATCGTTCTCGGTCTTACAGTAACGATTTGAGGCATGGGATCTGATGAAGCCCAGACCGCCATGGCATTCCCTCCGTAAACTGGCTTGGTTAGTAAGAGGGAACTAGTCTCAGGATCAATAGCCAAATCAACACAATCCATGCAAATGCCGGCTTTCAATCTTGCGGCTAGCCTGGGTGCAACATCTCGCCCCATATCGGTCTGACCGAATATGATTATTGAGGGCATAGCTTCTTGAGAGACTTCTTCCATTATAGAAACATAACGCTCAGGAACCGATTCAGCAAACAGAACATCATCCACAAAATAGACATCAGGGCCGAGAGAGGTGGCTTCGGCAGCCGCTTCCTCGAGATTCTGCCCGATCAATAGCAGCTTTAATGGCTGGCTAAGCTTTTCATTGAGTCTCGTACCAATACTCACTAATTCCTTCGTAACGGATGTGATCTTTCCATCAATCGCTTCGCCACAAATTAATACTCCTTGAGCGTCTGCCATAGTTCTATCTCTTCGATTAAAGTTTATATCACTCCTTTATCCCTCAATTTTTCGGCTAACCCAGCTGCCACCTCGGCCGGAGTTTCCCCTTCTATAATCTCGCACTTCCTTTCCCTCACAGGGATGAAAAGCTTGATCAGTTTCCGACGAGCGGCTTTCGTTCCGATCTGAGAGGTATCAGCATTGATATCACTGGAATTCCATATTGGGATCTCCTTCTGGGATGCAGATATTATCCCCCACCCCGATGGTAGACGGGGCTGTCCCACTTCATGGCTTACAGTAATCACTGCGGGCAAGGGAACCGAAAATACCTGATAACCTTCAAGAGTCACTCGCTTAATTTTCAATTCTCCATTGGTAACATCCAATTCTTCTGCCAGGGTTATTAAGGGCAAATCAAGGTTATCAGCAATCAAAGGGCCGACCAGGCTCTCATCCCAATCAGCTGCCTGCCTGCCGCATAATATCAGGTCATAATCTCCAATTCTTTTAACTGCTTGGCCTAAAATGTAGGCAATAGAGAAACTGTCTGAGCCTTCAAATGCACTGTCAGCGAGAAGAATGCCTTCATCAGCTCCCATGGAAAGGGCATGCTTGACCGTACTCTTTGCGGCATCGTCACCGATGGATAATATTGTAATCTTCCCTCCATGTTTCTCTTTGAGCTTTAGAGCCAGCTCAACCGCCTGTGCATCATAGGGATTTATCACGGGGGGAATTCCTTCAGGTGGTATAACATGTTTGGACTCAGGATCCAGCGCAAATTTTGTGGGAGGTATCTCTGGATCAGGAATCTGCTTAACGCAGACTATTATATTCATCTCGACTACTCTCTAAATTGTGTAGTTGAATTCGTTTGTCTTCAAGAACATCCTTTTTTATCATGTCTTAAAGGCGGGCTTGATGAATCAAGCCCCTACATAAAAAATAGAACCGTCCCCATTTTCATATTATCCGAATTGATAACAGATGCCGAATCCAGCTCTGGGAAGGGCCCAATCAATGGCATCTTTCTCGCAGACAACCTGACAACTGCCACACTCTAAGCAACCTTCATAGGAAAATGTTATGTGCCCCTCTGACTCTTTGAAGCAATCAGCGGGACATGTAGGGATGCAATAAAGCTCTTCACATTTATTACAGATATCCTCGTTTATGCGGATGTGGACTTCTTTGTCTATATCATACTTGTTTACGGCCAGTTTATCTTCAATACTCTTTGGATTCATAATGACCTCTTCATCTGGATGAGATCGCGGATAATCCTCCAAAAGGAAGTTCTATCCTTCATCGATTGTTTTAGCAGCTTCCAGATCTTCTTCCTTGGTTTGCCATCGTTGGTGAAAATCTTCTCTGTCAGATCGCAGGCTAACTGAGGATACAAGCTGTAGATCCTGGGATTTTCAAGGAAATGGGGCCCCCTTTTAAAGGTCTCAAGGTCCTTAAGGACAAACTTCTCTCTCAATAGTTCAGGGTAACAGGAAAGGGACTTCTCTGAAAAGTCTCCGCTCTTTTTGGCCCTGATAACAGCCTCTGCAGCCGCTAATCCTGAAGCAATTGCTACATTGGCTTCATCAAGGGATAAGCCTGTCGCCAGAACAAAAACCCAAGTCTAGACTG
>CAZSPM010000218.1:0-4599 GCA_964608785.1 uncultured Eubacteriales bacterium | reverse complement strand
CAGCTCTTTTTAGAAAATCTCTGAACAACTCTTTAGAAGGATAGAAAGCCGTAAAAAAGGGTATAAAAGCGATCTTTTTTTGAGATAATAGGATCTTAAATTTTTCTCCAATTTTACTCAAGGCGTCCTCTTTCTTTCTTTATGATTTCCAGATCCTTATCTCCTCTCCCCGAAAGATTCACTACAACAATGCTTTGAGTGTTTACTTCGGAAGTTATATTTTTTAGGAATGCCAGAGCATGGGCTGCTTCCAGTGCAGGAATGATTCCTTCTAATTTGGATGATTCCCAGAATGCTTCCAAAGCCTCCTGATCATTGACACATTTAACTTTAACCCGTCCTGTATCCTTTAAGTAGCTTAACTCAGGGCCGACTCCTGGGTAATCCAAACCGGCAGAAATAGATTGGGTTGGCAAGATTTGACCTTCCCGGTCCTGGAGTAAGTATGAATAGGAGCCGTGAAGAACTCCAGGCTTCCCTCTGAGGAGAGGAGCAGAATGTTCGCCAGGATTTAATCCTTTGCCACCACCTTCTACACCGATCAATTCAACTTCTTTTTCTGCAAGAAAAGGATAAAAAAGACCTAAAGAGTTCGAACCTCCTCCTACACATGCAACAAGAAAATCAGGCAATCTAACTTCTTGGGATAAAATTTGTTTTTTTACCTCCTCCCCGATTACGGATTGAAAATCTCTCACCATAAGAGGATATGGATGAGGACCAACTACAGAGCCAAGCAGATAATGTGTGGTTTTGACATTCGTCACCCAGTCTCTGATGGCTTCGTTGACGGCTTCTTTTAAGGTTTTAGCGCCAGAGGTAACCTTTATGACTTGTGCTCCTAATATTTCCATTCTCATCTGATTGGATGCTTGTCTCAGATAGTCTTTTTCTCCCATATAGACAACACATTCCATGCCGAGAAGGGTACAAGCAGTAGCTGTGGCTACTCCATGTTGACCTGCTCCTGTTTCAGCCACGATTCTTTTCTTTCCCATTCTTCTGGCTAAGAGGGCTTGCCCCAAACAATTATTTATCTTATGGGCCCCGGTGTGGCAGAGGTCTTCTCTTTTGAGATATATCTTACATTTGTATTTTTGACTTAAATTTTTGGCAAAATAAAGAGGCGTTGGCCTCCCTACATAATGAGTAAGATGATGATGAAATTCCTTTTTAAATGTTGAATCAGTTTTTAATTGAAGATATTTTTTTTCGAGTTCTATAAGATCCTCCATCAGAGTTTCAGGGACAAATCTTCCTCCAAAACAACCAAATTTGCCTAAGTGTTCAGAAAATCCCATTTTCTCACCTTTAAAATAAATTCTTTCAATTTCTCTGGACTTTTAACCCCATCCTCTTTTTCTACGCCCCGGCAAACATCCACCGCAAAAGGCGTAATCATTTGAAGAGCCATTTCAATATTTTCATGATTTAATCCGCCAGCCAAGATGATGTTTCCCAAATTTGATGCTTCTTGGGCTATCTTAAAACTCAAATCAGTATCAATTTCTTCACCCTTTGGAAGGTCGAGCAAAAAAAACGGAAGAGAAAATCTTCTTATTTCGTCCAGGACATCTTTTTTATTCATCTCGAAAACCTTAATGGCTCTCTGACTAAACTCATTAATATAAGACTTGTCCTCCTCTCCATGGAATTGCACAAAATCCAAGGAGCAGTAATCCATGATTTCTTTTACAATAGAAATTTTCTCATTCTTGAATACTCCTACTTTGTAGATGAAGGGAGGGATGTCATGTATGATTTCTCTAGCATTCTCAGTAGAAATTTGACGAGGACTCGAGGCAAAAATGAATCCCAGGGCGTCAGCTCCTGAGTCAGCAGCGGAAAGTGCATCTTTCAGATTAGTAATCCCGCAAATTTTAATCTTTGTCATTCTTCCCTCAAAATTGAACAGAATTTTTTTAATTTCCCTCCAGGATGGGACGCTGTGACTAGAGCTTCCCCAATAAGAAAGGCATTAACATTGAATTTTTTGTAAGAGAGTAAATCCGTATCATTTTTAAAGCCACTTTCCACAATTTTTATCTTTGAATCAGGAATTAAGGGGAGCAGGCTCTTAGCAGTATTTAAATCAACATTAAAGGTTTTCAGGTCGCGATTGTTGATTCCAATTATCTGTGCATCGACATCAAAAGCCTTTTCGAGTTCATCTCTGGAGTGGACTTCTACCAGGGCTTCCATTCCAAAATCATTGATTAAGTTCAAGAATTTTTTTAATTTCTTCGCGGTAAGAAGAGAAGCAATTAGAAGAACAGCATCGGCTCGTGATTGTTTTGATTCTAAAATCTGATACTCATCGATAATAAAATCCTTTCTTAAAACCGGGATTCTAATGTGTGCTTTCAATTTCTCCAGGTCTTCCAGGCGCCCATGGAAATATTTTTCCTCAGTTACCAGAGAGACAGCAGAAGCTCCATATGCTTCGTATGTTCTTCCCAATTTTTCGATCATATCTCCCGAAAATAAAACTCCCTTTGAAGGCGACGCCTTTTTTATTTCAGCTATGATTGATTTTCCCGAGAGAATAGAGTTGGAAAATAGGGAAGGAGAGGAAAGTTTGTTTACTCTTTGGAATAATGCAGAAAATGATAAAAATCCTTTTTTCTTTTCTATTTTTTTTCTTTTTTGGAATAAAACTTTTTCTACAAAATCAGCCATTTCCTTCCTTCTTGGAAAATGAAAGAAACCGGAGAAATAAATCGAGCGCTTTTCTTGAATCGATGGAATCTTCAGCCATTTCTATTCCTTCTTTAATGTCTCTAGCTTTTCCTGAAACAAAAATTGCTGCCCCTGAATTCAATAAAACTATATCTCTTTCTGAACCTTTTTTGCCGCTTAAAACCTTGTGAAAAATTTCAACATTTTCTTCAACGGAAAAGGCTCTGATCTCTTCCAGGTTTCTGCATTTGAACTTATAATCTTCAAGCACAATTTCTATTTCCTTTATCTTTCCCCCGGCCACAAGAAGGCCTCTTGTGGATGCGCTGATCGAGATTTCATCCAAGCCATCTGCAGAATGAATGACCAATGCTTTCTCAGTTCCAAGAAGATTCAACACCTTGGATACTGGGACTAATAAATCTTGGCAAGACACGCCCAACAGTTGCCTTTTAACCCTTAATGGGTTTGACAGAGGACCTATGATATTAAAGATGGTTCTCACTCCAATTTCTCTTCTTGGCTTAAGGGCATATTTCATGGCAGGATGAAAAAGAGGGGCAAACAAGAATCCGAATCCAAACTCATCGATTCCTAAGGCCACTTTTGAAGGAGGAAGAGTAAGATCCACTCCCAAAGCTTCTAGAAGATCAGCACTGCCACACTGGCTAGAGACAGAACGATTGCCGTGCTTTGCGACGTTAGCTCCGGCTCCGGCCGTAATAAAGGAGGATACAGTAGAAATATTAAAGGTGGAATGACCATCGCCTCCAGTGCCGCATAGATCAACTAAATCTTTCCTTTCTATTTCTACAGAAACCGCCTTTCTCAGAATGCCTTTAACTCCTCCGAGGATTTCTTCAACATTCTCTCCTTTCATTTTTAAGGCCATTAATAAAGCAGCTATTTGAGCAGAGGTTGTCTTATTGGACATGATTTCAGCCATCACTTCTTCAGTTTCTGTCGAATTTAAGTCCTTTCCTTGTGAAAGATTGAATATTGCTTCTTTGATCATACTATTCTCATGCTTGAAGAAAATTTCTTAATATTTTCATCCCTTCATCTGTGAGAAAAGATTCAGGATGGAATTGAACGCCTTCTACTCTTTTTCCCTTTAATCTTATGCCCATAATTTCTCCTACTTCTGTGTAGGAAGAAATCTCGAGGCAGGAAGGCAAGGATTCCTCCTCCACAATTAGGGAATGATAACGAGTCGCCGAAAGGGGATTACTCACTCCCTCATAAATCGTTTTATCATCATGGTATATTTTGGATAATTTGCCGTGCATAACTCTTTCCGCCCGCTTAATTATCCCCCCAAAGGCAGAAGCGATGCATTGATGCCCCAGGCAAACTCCAAAAACAGGTATATGGTCTGAAAAAAATCTAATCAGGACATTGGAGAGGCCAGCTTCTTCCGGGGTTTTAGGTCCTGGAGAGATAACCAAGGAATCAGGGGACAGTCTTTGCGCTTCCTTTAAAGAAATCTGATCATTCCTTCTGACAATGACTTCTTCTCCAAGTTCCATAAAAGCTTGAGCCAGGTTAAAAACAAAAGAATCATAGTTATCTATCAACAAAATCATCTTCTTTCTCCTCTGACATTTTTATAGCCTGATACAATCCTGCCATTTTATTCAATATTTCCCTGTATTCCATCGAAGGAACCGAATCAGCCACAATTCCTGCTCCAGCTTGAAGATAATACTTTCCTTTCCGATGTATAATCATTCGGATAGCAATACACATATCCATATTTCCGTCTAATCCGAAATATCCAACTGCACCCGAATAGGGACCTCTTCTAACTTTTTCAAGCTCTTCGATGATTTCCATAGCTCTTATTTTGGGAGCACCAGTAACTGTCCCAGCTGGGAAAGCGGCAGTGAAGAGATCTAAAGCATTCAAATTGGGATTGAG
>CAZSPM010000217.1:0-4602 GCA_964608785.1 uncultured Eubacteriales bacterium | reverse complement strand
ATTTTTTATATAAAAGTCCTCAGTCCCTGGTCAGGATGGACTCAAATGGAAAGATAGTTTCAGAGATTATAAAAAAAGAGTATTACATGATGATTTCAAGCGTCGGAGATGGTGCCACGTCCAATCTCCCTTTTATTCCCGTCTTTGAATGGATTCCCTTTAAGGATAATACCGTTCTCTTTACGGATGGATTGAGTAAAAATTTTAAAGTATATAATTACAACGGAAGCCTTATCCGTGAAATAAAAACAGGGCTTCCAGCACCCAAGAAAGTAAAGTCTAGAGAGATTAATGCGTGGAGGAAAAGAAGAAAAGAATTCATGATGCAAAGAAATCCGGGTTGGTATAACCGGTCTGGAAGAGTCATAGAAAAATATAAAAAGTCTCTCTATGATAAGCCAAATATGAGCGGAATTTCTTTGACGCCTGAAGGAAACCTCATTGTCGTAGGCCCAGTTCAATTTGAAGAAAGGAGGAGAGATTACTGGCTTGTTGATGAGAACGGAAAAATATTCGCTCAGATGAGGTTAGCTGTTTGGGGGATTCGAATGGGCAAGCGTTTTATCTTTTTCTCCACAACCGATGAAGATCAAAATGATCTCATTCACTGTTTAAAGAGGAAAGGGTCTGAGAAAGAAGATTTTTAAGGATAAAAGATTACGTTACTTCAGAATAGATGGGAGGTATCAGAGTAATAGACTGTAAGCGGAAAATAGGCTAATTGTCTAAAATTTTCCTCTTCATCCTTCGTACATTAAAGGCGACGGACAGCCCGCGATATTCCATATTTTCCTATTCTTGTGAGGGTGTTTTTTCCTCAGGTTTTATTTGGCACAATATTTGCTCAAGAGAAGGTGAATGATAGAAATCCATTTCTATTTGAGGGTAAAGGAGGTCATATGAAACGCTGTTTCTCTGTTGTATTGTGTCTTTTGGTTTTTGGATTATTCATTTCAGATGTTCTTCACTGTAAAGAAAAATTACAAGCGCTCCAGAATGAAGCCGGTTTCATGACGGTCGAACCCATCACGGTCTATTTCCACTATGGTGACCATTTCTCCAGGCTCATTTTGAAGTCGTCCGAGGCTCGTATCTGGTATAGCTTCCATGCCGCAGACCAGGACAGCGAGGCAAAGCCTCTGTTTGTCTTTTTCAATGGCGGACCGGGAAGCGCATCAAGCTCAGGTTTGATGAGCATGTACACGTCCAGATATACGCTGGACAATCAGATAGACAGCGGCGGAGGAGACGCCTATATTGCGAATCCTTTCCCCTGGACCCAGATGGGAAATCTTCTCTACATCGATTCAAGACAGGCTGGTTTTTCCTACAATTTGATGGACCAGGTTCAAGACGAAGGGGAAAGGCTCAAGCAATTCAACTCGCAGAATTTCAATCCTTTTTTCGATGGGGCTGACTTCATCCGTGTCGTTCTCCGTTTTCTTGCCGCTCATCCTCAACTGCAAAATAATCCCGTGATCATCGTTGGTGAAAGCTACGGAGGTATGCGGACGACAGCCATGCTCCATATTCTGCTCAATTACTCCGACTATGGAAACGGCAAGGAGATGTACCAGGATATGGCTTTGGTTGAAGAGATTCAGGCCCATTTCAATATTGTGTTTCCTGAGTACCAGAACCAGGTTGTACCCCCCGAAGTCATCACCAGACAATTCGGCCATCAAATCCTCATCCAGCCGGCTCTCTCCTATGGATATCAGATCCAACTCACAGATGAGATGATGCTTCAACCAGGATCTGTTATCGATCAGCTTGAAGAGGAAGTTGGCATCGCATACGATCCAAACGCCCATGGTGATCCCTATTCATTCGTCAGGGATGTGGCCGGACGCGATTTGTATATATATTCTAAATCCGGGAATTG
Source organism: uncultured Eubacteriales bacterium (assembly GCA_964608785.1). Taxonomy (GTDB): domain Bacteria; phylum Acidobacteriota; class Aminicenantia; order Aminicenantales; family Aminicenantaceae. Next base: position 2,717 of record CAZSPM010000217.1, on the reverse strand, counting down.
GCTCTCCGGATTCTTCAGAAATGCGGCAACGCTGCTTCGCTTTACAAGCAACCTGGCGTTGATGACCGGAGTGGATGTAACGATGATTGACTCCCTTTACGCCTCTGCGCGAGCGAGAGCCTACCGGGTTATTGAGACAGATTACGATTTAACCCTCAGTCCTGAGGAAGCGCCGCCGATAATAAAATTCCACTTTCTGGAACCGGCCCTCCTAGAAGCTGAAGATGTGAGGGTGGAGCCCGGCGACATGAGCGAGGTTTTCGGAACTCTCCAACCATGGGATCGGTATTTTCTTTCAACCAACTACTATGCCAATTGGGCTTTCCATGTTTTTAATGTGGCGAAAGTCAGAGGATATGAGGTCAGTATTTATGAATCCCGTTTTGGAGATATGTTTTTACAGAACGTAGCCCATGTGAATACATTTATCACAAATGCCGCTTACGATCTCGTCGTGTTTTCCGATGCTATACCGCCCAGTCTGGTCCTGCATGATGATATCTTGGAATCCGCTAAGCATGTGAAGCAGCCATTGAACGGTGAGGAACGTCCGGGACATATTATCCTGAAGTACAAGCCATCAGCCTTTCCAAACATACAAAGTCTTGATACAAGAATCATCAGGTTTCCCATTTATGCCATCAGCTGCCATGCTGTCTCCTTAACAGAACCCCAAGAATTGCTCATCGATGTTTCTGAATGGCTGGAAGAAAACGGGATCGATTTTAAGTGGTTGAGGAGCCTAAAATGAATATTTCATATAAAAAGAATAATTCCCGGATAATAATCAATCAATCGGTTGTCCCCCTCCTGTTGTTCCTCCTGGCCGTATGTCCTTTTGTCACTCGAGCGAACGATATCAATGATGTTCAATCCAAAACCCGGAAATTGAGTATTCAAAAGTCTGATAAGTTCAATTCGGTCATCCGTCAAAAAAGGTTTCAGATTGAAGTCTATGCGGGTTTTGCTCCTTTAAATCCATCTGATCTGAACCTTTTCGTAGATTATGACAACAAGATTCAGGATTTTACTTATGAGTCCTATCTCAATTATTTACAGACAAACGGTCAGATCCGCTCGTGGACAAAAAGCCAGGAAGGAGACCGGGGGAAGATTAAGAGCGCTTTTCCTGTTGGCATGAGGCTGAAATTTTATTTTAATCAAATGATCGCTGTTTCGGTCGGATTCAGATACCTCTTAAGCGATCATATATCGGATCTTGATTTTCAGTACACTAGAAATGAATTATCGGACGAACAGTATATAGAAAATCTGACTTATTCCCCTTATTCACTCTCCACCAAAGCCTATATTCCCATGCTTGGAATCCACATCTCAAAAAAGATCAAAAATGCTCTTGTCCTAGAGAGTTTTTTATGCGGAGGGCCCATGTTTGTGGAGTGCCATTATCAGTCTGATTGGAGCTATGAATGGAGGATAAAAGGGAATAATTATAATTGGCTTGCTTTCAGCAGCGCCGGAGTTCTCGAGGAAAAAGGGAAAGGAACAGGAATCGCTTTTGATTTGGGAGGAAAGTTGAGTTATCCATTGGACAAGAATTTGGAGGTTTTCGTTGAAGGTGGTTATGCCTATCAAGTGGCGAAGTCTATTACTGGGGAGGGAAGAGAAATCAGTGGGGCGAGCAGCAACACATGGGATGGAGAATGGGGAGTAAAGAAGGAAAAGATCACTGCTCCCTGGGGAGAACTCGAAGTAAAGCTTCCTGCGAACTACTGGCCGGATAATTCAAGTGAGGGAAAAGTCAGAGACTTCGAGCTTGACCTTTCAGGATTCCAGTTGAGATTGGGCCTATCCCTCCGGTTTTAAATAATGATTTATGAATAATTCAAGTGAACCTGGGTTATTCACAAAAATATCGGCATTTTTTATGCATACTTCAAGCGAACTTGCTCTGAATGAAAAAGCAATAATCTCACATTTGTCCCCTTTGAAGGGGAATAAAACACAACAAAAATCCTCGAAAAATAACCCCCCGATTCATCCCAAAAGGCGATTGACCCACCTCTGTCGATAATATAAATTTATTTGAAATCTTGGGCTTAACTGAGCGATTAGAGTGGACAGTTTGCATGCCAGCAAACCAGTGCCTGCGTACTTGCCCGAGCACATGGCGTCCAAGATTCGCTGTGATTTATCCATGATTGGCAAAAGCAAAGGAAGTTTCTCTTGGGATATCCTGATTTAATCGGATTGGTCAGAAATTTAGGTTTATTGCTAATATTTAGAAACAAGAGACAAATATGATTATTTTCCTTCCAATCGGTCATGAGAGTGACAAGGTTCGAAGACTTCCGTGGGTAACGTTCTTCATCATGGCCGCCTGCTTGATCATCCATATATATGTAACAGTTGAAGTCAACAAAAAAGTCAAACAGTTGGAAAGTATGGGGAACGAGCTCGTGAATTATTACTTCCAGCATGCCTACCTTGAGCTTGACGAGGAAACCAAGAAGCTGATTTTTGGAGAAAGGAACACTGAACAAGTTGATGAAATGATTGAAATCTATCGCGAATCCGCATCTCGCCGCGTCCATATTATGCAAGAAGAAGAGCAAGAAGAACTAGATAAAATGGCGAAGGAGTTAAAAGGTGCCCTGGATGAATTCCCTTACAGAAAATGGGGATTTATTCCAGCTAAAAAAACTTTTACGGGCCTCCTGACTCATATGTTCATTCATGGCGGCTGGTTTCACTTG
>CAZSPM010000216.1:0-4617 GCA_964608785.1 uncultured Eubacteriales bacterium | reverse complement strand
GTCTTCCATTTTCAGCGTCTTTCTCTATTCGCTTATCCTTTCAATGTGGGCTCCGAGCGCCTTTAATTTTCCCTCAATCTTTTCATAACCTCGGTCTAAATGTTCAGCTTCGTTGATAATGGTTTTTCCGTTCGCAATCAGCCCTGCTAAAACAAGAGAAGCTGAAGCCCTCAAATCTGTCGCTATAGTTTCTGCTCCTGAGAGGGGAGTTTTTCCCTTGACTATCGCTTTATCCCCATAGACCTCGATATTTGCGCCAAGGCGCAGCAATTCATTTATGTGAGAAAATCTTCTATCAAAAATTGTTTCAGTGATGATGGATGTTCCTGTGGCTTGAGTCATCAATACAATAAACTGCGCCTGCATATCAGTGGGAAAACCCGGATAGGGAGAGGTCGTTATATCTTGAGGCCTGAGCTTTGAATTTCCAACAACCCGCAAAGAATGATTATTGAGTTCTTCTATTTTTGCTCCTGAGAAACGCAGTTTTTCAATGATCGTTTCGAGATGGTCGGCGCGGGTATGTGTCAACACGATATCTCCTCGAGTTAACGCACCGGCTAATAGGAAGGTTCCTGCTTCTATCCGATCCGGGATGATTTGGTGAGTAGCTCCTCCCAGCTCTTCTACTCCCTGGATGCGGATTGTTTCTTGGCCAATTCCATCAATCTTCGCCCCCATCTTAATTAGGAGTTCACAGAGGTTCGGCACCTCTGGTTCCAGGGAACAGTTTTTTAAAACAGTTTCCCCCTGAGCGAGAGAAGCGGCCATGATGAGATTTTCTGTCCCTCCTACAGTTTTTTTCTCGAACGTAATCTCTGTTCCATGAAGTCTTTTTGCTTCTGCTTTGATATATCCATGCTCGAGGCTTATGGAGGCCCCTAGCTTTTCCAATCCCTGTATGTGCAGGTCTATAGGTCGGGAGCCTATTGCACAGCCCCCGGGTAAGGCAACCACTGCTTTTCCATATCGTGCCAAGAGTGGGCCCAAAACCAGAATAGAAGCTCTCATGGCCCGAACCAGTTCATAAGAAGCCTCTGGGGAACGAATTTTTTTTACTTGAACTAATAAGGAGTTCTTTTTGAGATGAGAATCGGCTCCGAGCTCCTTCATCAGGGTGAGAATGGTGAAGGCGTCTTTAACAAGAGGGATGTTCTTTAAGCGGATTTTTTCTTTAGTAAGAAGGGAAGCTGTAATTGCAGGCAAAACAGCATTTTTGGATCCGCTGATCTTGATTTTACCTTTCAGCTGGATGTTATGATTCCCGAGGATTTTAATTCTTTCCATTTTTATTCATGGGGGGCTTGATTAATTAAGCCCACCTTGCAGATTAATTTTAAATCATTAGCTATCAAATTACAACTTCTAAAGAAAAGGAGACAGTCCACTTTTTTCTAGGATAATGTATCGATATCAAAGAGCATTCCATCGCGGGCTGCAAGAATTTTAATACCCAGCTCCGAGCTCAATTCTTCAGCGAGTTCCCATGGTTTGGCCTTGACCATGGTCATTCCGAAGTGGGTAAGGATTGCCACTTTTGGCTGAGAGTTTTGCATGATCCGCTTCGCGTCCTCAAGAGAAAGATGCTGGATTTGAGGGATATCCGGATGCCCACGGAGGAGGACGACATGGATGATCATAACATCGGCTTTAAAGTAATTTTCTAACCCTTCAAAATCGGCAGTGTCAGGAAGAAGCGAAATAGAAGTTCCTTCTGTTTGGAATCTCAAACCATAGGTTTCAACAGAATGCTTTAATCGGGGAGAAGTCGCAAATGTGATTTTCCCCAATGAGTATTCACTGTTTTCCTCGAGAATTTCAATCCTATTGACCTTATCCCTGAGGAATCTCAAAATAACTGGGTCTTCATCCAGCGCATCTCTTGGAGCAAAAACCACACCTTTTGGGCGAAAACCTCCTTCAGTCATGGCCTCAATCATGATGTTTACATCAGCTGAATGATCAAGATGTCGATGGGTTAAGATAATACCGTCAAGATTTCTGGGATCTAATTTCGGCCGACTTGAAGCACAGCGAACAAGGCTTCCAGGACCGGGATCGACAATGAAGCGGTTTTTCCCAAGCTCGAACCAAATGCCTCCAGATGATCTGATCTGTTTAGCAACCACGAACCTTGCCCCAGCTGTTCCTAAAAACTTTATTGTGTTCATACTCTTTTCTTTGAGAGAGCTATTATACACTATGCGACTACCGAGCACCTAGAAAAAGAGGGATGTTCCCTAAGGGGACACCCCGTCTATCCTGAATTATTCATAAAAAATGCCGATACATTCTGCAATTACAGCAATATCAAGAATTTATCCTGATATTGCTGTAATTTCTTAAAAATACTTTCTTGAAAAGAATTTATTTATATTTATCGGCATTTTTTCCCTTGTGGCGAGCCGATCTCACCGCATTTGCTTCGTTGCAGCCCATTCGCAGTGGAATACCACAGCTTCATGGGTCGACGCCTTACATCTGCGGCAACCTCGACTCGTGAATAATCCAGGCTAGTTAGGTTTCTTTCAGAATATAAGAGATAAAGAGTGTCCCTGTCGGGAACATCCCCACTGCTCGGGAACGTCCCCGCTGTTTTCCACCTTTTTTATTTAGTCAGAATATCGATTATTCGAGAAGATTTAAAATTTGTCTTGCAATTGCTCACTTATTTAAAGATAGTAAAAAATGAATTCCACTATTGCTTCCTTTTTAGCTAAAAAGATTAAGATAGTCAATATCGAATTTTGATAAGGAGGAGAGCAAAATGAAAATGCTTATCGGCAAAAATTGGGTTGATAAGGATGATAAAATAGAAGTCCGCAACCCTTATAATGATGATCTTATTGATACTGTCCCTTCTGGAGACGATGATGATGTAAAGGCTGCCTTCCAGGCGGCAGAGGAGGGATTTAAGATCAACCGCAACCTACCTGTTCACCAACGGATTTCTATCCTTTATAAAACTGCAGAAATTATCAGAAATAATCAGGAGGAATTTGCCAGAACGATTGCCTCAGAAGGCAGCAAAACCATCAAGGAGGCCCGCAAAGAGGCCAGTCGTTGTATAGATACAATTACAATATCTGCAGAAGAAGCCCGAAGAATAGTAGGTGAGACTGTTCCTTTTGACAGTCGTGAAGGCTCTGAGAACAGGGTTGGTTATTACTACCGTTTTCCTATCGGAATCATCCTTGCGATAACTCCCTTCAATGATCCATTGAATCTTGTCGCTCATAAAGTAGGACCTGCAATTGGTGGTGGTAATTCAGTAGTTCTCAAGCCAGCCACGGTCACTCCGCTTTCTGCTTTGAAGTTGGGAGAGGCGCTGATCGAGGCCGGCTTGCCCTGGAATGTTTTAAACATTGTGACTGGCCGCGCATCAAGAATTGCCGATGCATTGGTCACAGATTCCCGAGCTAGGATGATATCCTTCACAGGAGGAACCGAAGCCGGTCTGGATATAGTCAAGAAAGCAGGATTGAAGAAGATCGGAATGGAATTGGGATCCAACTCACCCGTTATTGTCATGGATGACGCTGATCTCAAACAGGCTGCAGAGCTTTCTGTATCTGGAGCATTCTGGGCCGTGGGCCAGAATTGCATAGGTGTCCAGCGGATTTATATCCATGAGGCTGTCTATGAGGAATTTGAAAGGATGTTTGTGGAATGCACACAGAAAATGAAAGTTGGGTATCAACTGGATGAAGATACAGACATGGGTCCCATGATTAATGAAGAAGAAGCGGTTCGAGTAGAAAAATGGGTTGAGGAAGCCTTAAAAGAGGGGGCCGAGCTTCTCACCGGAGGCCAAAGGAAGGGAACTCTCTTTGAGCCAACAGTTTTTAGGAATATGCCTGAGAGTGCCAAGCTGAATTGTGAAGAAGTTTTCGGGCCTGTAGTGAATCTCTATAAAGTTTCTTCCCTGGATGAGGCCATAGAGCTGTCCAATAGTGTGAGATACGGCCTTCATGGCGCCATTTTTACGAAAGGTCTTAACAATGCTTTCAAGGCCATCAAAGAGCTTGATGTAGGGGGAGTGATGATCAATGACTCAACGGATTACCGCATCGATATGATGCCATTTGGCGGCGTAAAATGGAGCGGCCTGGGTCGAGAGGGGATAAAATTTGCGCTCCTAGAGATGACAGAGCCCAAAGTCGTCTGTTTTAATCTATGAGGATTGAAGAAAGTTTAGATTGCCTTTGCCATTATATTTAGCATGAAAATTCAAGAAAAAGGATTCATTGCACTCTCGAGTGTTCTCTGTTTTTTGTTCCTGACTTGTGGAAAAAAAGAACGAGAAAGCCTTCCGCGAGATGAAGCTGCAAAACTGAGAATAGCAGTCATTCCCAAGGGAACGACTCATGAGTTCTGGAAAACCATCCATGCTGGAGCGGTTAAAGCCTCAAGAGAGCTCGGTGTGGAGATTTTCTGGAAGGGACCGCAAAAGGAGGATGATCGAGCTCAACAGATCATTGTTGTCGAGGATTTCATAAGCCGCGGCGTGAATGGAATAGTCCTTGCTCCTTTAGATGACCGCGCTCTCTGTAGGCCTGGCCCTGAAGCGGGGGGAGAGAATAACCACGTAGTGATTGTTTGTTCTGGGCTTGTGGG
>CAZSPM010000215.1:0-4625 GCA_964608785.1 uncultured Eubacteriales bacterium | reverse complement strand
GGTCATGATCAATTTCCCACAGGGCAGATTCCTCTTTGTAGATTTTGTGAATATTTTTAATATAGTCTTGTAGACTCCTATGGAGCCCACGCTCAAGCAGATTCCAATCCAGGCTCTGATCATGGTTCCATTCCCCCCATTGGCCATATTCACCTCCCATGAAGAGATGTTTTTTACCAGGCTGTGCAAACATATAGCCATACAACGCTCTCAGATTAGCAAACTTCTGCCATCCATCTCCCGGCATTTTATCCAGTAAAGATCTCTTACCATGTACCACCTCATCATGTGAGAGGGATAAAATGAAATTCTCGTTAAACGCATAGAGCATCGCAAAAGTCAGGAGATCATGCTTGTATTTTCTATGCACAGGATCTGCGGAGAAATACTGCAGCATATCATGCATCCACCCCATATTCCACTTGAAGTCGAAACCCAAGCCTCCCAGGTAAGTTGGCCGGGACACTCCTGGCCAGGCCGTCGACTCTTCAGCTATCACCATAATTCCCGGGTAGCAGTCATGTGTAATCACGTTCAATTCTTTTAAAAAATCCATTGCCTCCAGATTTTCTCTTCCCTGATATTTGTTGGGAATCCACTCTCCTTCTTTTCGGTTATAGTCAAGGTAAAGCATGGACGCCACTGCATCCACCCTGAGACCATCTACATGATATTTCTCCAGCCAGAACAGGGCGTTAGAGATTAGAAAGGTCATAACCTCATTTCGACCATAGTTAAACACTAACGTGCCCCATTCCTTATGCTCACCCTGCCTGGGATCTAAGTGTTCATAGAGGTTGGTTCCATCAAAACGTCCCAGACTAAAATCATCTTTGGGAAAATGGGAGGGGACCCAATCAATGATAACCCCAATGCCATTTTGATGACAGTAGTCGACAAAATACATAAAATCCTCTGGTGGACCAAATCTACTGGTAGGCGCAAAATAACCGGTTACCTGATAACCCCATGAGGCATCAAAAGGGTGCTCGGCTATGGGCATCAGCTCTATATGGGTAAAACCCATTTCTTTCACATACCCTACTAACCTGGCCGCCAGTTCACGGTAGGTTAACCATTGATCACCTTCTTCCCCGGCCCTCATCCAGGAACCCAGATGGACTTCATAAATGGAAACGGGGCGGTCAAAGGGCATGTAGTTCGAACGATGCTCCAGCCACTCCTGATCATGCCATGTATACTGATCAATATCCCATACTACCGATGCTGTTTTTGGACGAGTTTCCATGGCAAATGCAAAGGGGTCAGTCTTTTGCACCCGTTGACCAAAAAAACCCAGAACATCATACTTATATATTGTCCCCACGCAAATCTCCGGAATGAATATTTCCCAGATACCGGAAGACCCTATTCGCCTCATGGGATGGGCACGATAATCCCAATCGTTAAAATCACCAATTAAACTTACCTGCCTGGCATCAGGAGCCCAGAGGGCAAACGAAAATCCCTCAATCTCACCATAGTCCCGATGATGGGCGCCTAACTTTCGATAAGCCTGATAATAGGTCTCCTTTCTCATATCACCCAGGTCAAAATCAGTCACGCTTGCAAGATAACGGTAAGGATCTTCTCTAAGAGTAACCTCACGGTTAGTCTTAATCTCCAGCTTATAAGGGAAGAAGTCTGGACAATCACTCACGATCACCTCGAACAATCCGTCCGACTGGATCCTTGACATAGGAAACCTGGCATTACCTTTTGACTCCACTACAACAGACACAGCCTGTGCACTCGGCACAAATGCACGAACAACAATTGAATCCTCACCATTAAGTTTTATCTTATGGTTTCCCAGGAGTGAATGCGGGTCTGGATGTTCTCCTTTTATGATCTGATCAATCTCTTCTATTGTTAAGAGGTTCCCCATTATGTAGCCTGTTACAGTTGATGATTCAGTAAAAAAGTCATCACTATGATGACTTGAGTCAAAAGATTTAATGCACCGCAATGCCTCACCGAGCTCCCTGGGCTTGGCCGCCTTGCCCACCTGCCCGCCTGCCCGGGCTGACGCTCGTGTCGGCCAGGGAGCGCAGCCAGGCTTTCCATGAAATTGTCGAAGCTCCTATGTGAATAATTTTCCAACTCTCACCTTTTATAGCTCAGTTTCCTGTTGAACAATAGTTATTCCTCTTCAAGGAATTCTTCTCCTTCTAAAACAACCTCTTCTTCCTCTGAGGGAGCCTCCTCCTCAGACGGTATATATCCTTCTTCTTCTTCCCCTTCCTCCAGTAGCTCCCCTTCTTCTTCTATTATTTCCTCCATTCCCTCCTGTTCCACTATTTCCTCAGCAGCGGAAGTTTCCTCTTCTCTTTCTTCTTCCTCTCCTGTCTCTTCCCCTTCCTGCTCTTTCTTCTCAACTGCTAATTCTCCATTTTCTCTCTCGGTGCTTTTTAGCTTTTCCTCAGAACGCCCTTCTTCTTCTTCATCTAATTCTTCTTTCCCCTTTCCCTGCTCTTCTTCCTTCTCCTCGTCGTCCTCCTCTTCTTCCGTTCCCTCGTCGTCCTCCTCTTCTTCCGTTCCCTCGTCGTCCTCCTCTTCTTCCTTTTCCTCGTCGTCCTCCTCTTCTTCAGGCTCGGAGGCTGCATCATTGTCCTCAGGCACTTTCTCTTCCTTGAGAGAAGCTGGTTCCTCCTTCCTATCAGGAATAACCTTTTCCTCTTGAGCTACAATCTCTTTCTTCTCAACTACTTTTCTCCCCTTCTCCTGAGACTCCCTTTTTCTTTGCCTGCCACGCTGAGAGTCCGGCTTTTTTCTCTGAATAGTTTTTTCATCCTGTAAGGAAACTGCTCTCCCCTCTTGTGCGCTGTCTTGCACCCCTTCTTCAACATCAGATTCTTCTTGTGGTAGAGTTACGGGGGCAGTGCTGTGTCTGATCTTAATTTTTTCAGCCTGCGGCAGATTGATAAATTTCTCTTTAATCTTTTCCTCTTCGCTCTCAATATACCTGATGGTCAAAGTAGTTACTGCGAGAAAAGAACAAACCAGTAATAAGATAATTATTCTCTTTGACATCATTCCTCTCTGACAACTAATTACAAAAAAGTAATTACTATTCTTACTATCAGTTCACCACTAAATTTTCAAGTACTCCGAAAAATCAGCGGCCACTTAAAGAACACGTTTAGCAAAAAAGCCTCAACCGCTCTCCAGAGATATATATGCTATGGAGTATAGCAGCCAAACCTACAAAAAAGAAGAACTTTTTAACCAGGATTGTGCAACAGGGTAAAGTAAGTTCCCTGCTTAGCTTGTCTGTGATTTTTCTTCATTTTCCATAAGTTCCCTTTTGAGCCTCTTCACCTCCCTTTTCAAAGAAAACCTCTCTGACAAATCTAACACGCTCCCTATTACCACCCCGACCAGGAATGGAAGCAAAACTAAGAGAGAAACATGAATAGGGGTGAATGCTATTCCCAAAAATTTAAGCTGAATTGACTGGGAATTTGACAAAGTAAATATCACAAAAACTACTATGATAAGAGCAAAGAACACCGTATTCAGAAAGTTTCTCATGACATTCCTCCTCTTTTATAACGTAACCCAGAATAACTCAATTTTTATATTGTAAGAATTTTTGAATATTGTAAAGTTTTTTATTGGTTTTTTTAATTCTTTCTCCCTTAGCCGAGCACGCCCCGTTAGCAACGAGCTCAGAAGCCTCAATTTCTCAAAATTCTATAACTTTCCCTGTCACTCACAAACGACAAAGATTCTTTTCAAACGGGGTAAATTAGCTTGACAGAGTCAGTCTATAACTATTATTATGTTCCTCACTTTTATGATCAATGAAGAAAGGGGACTTCCTTGCAAGATTTAATTATTACAAGGTTTAAAGAAAGTGCAGAGTTAAAAACAGCTTTTGCTCAAAAAAACTGCGATACAATTATAGAAGTAGTACATCTTATTGCAGAATCATTAAAGTCAGGTAATAAAATCATGCTTTTTGGCAATGGAGGGAGTGCTGCAGACGCTCAGCATATCGCAGCCGAATTTATCAATCGATTACAAAAAAGCAAGAGAGACAGACCACCACTTGCTGCCCTGGCACTCACCACAGATACTTCCGTACTGACCAGTATAAGCAATGACAGTGATTTTTCTAATATCTTCTCGAGGCAAATCAGGGCATTGGGCAAGAAAGGAGACATTGCCTGGGGAATAAGCACCAGTGGGCACTCCCCTAATATGATCAAAGCCTTAAAAACTGCTCAGGAAATGGCGATAGTAACCTTCGGACTAACGGGAAAAGGGGGTGGGGAAATGGGCACCCTGGTCGATTACCACCTCAATGTTGAATCAAACGATGTGACCCGCGTACAGGAGGTCCAAATCACTCTGTCTCACATTATCTGTGAGCTCATTGAGCAAGAACTGCTTTTTCAGGACTGAATATGGGAAAAGAACCGAAGTCTGTAAATCCTGAAAAAATCAAGACGATACCCCTGCAGGAGAGGCCAAGCAAAGTAACCGTCCAGAATTTCGGCAAACCCTACAAAAAGGGGGGGACTGTTAAGGAGTTTCTGGATATCCTCCCTGCTATCTTAGCTGCCAAGGACATCAAGGAAATCGCTCACCGGGTAGTCAATGCTTTTCAGAATAAAAGA
>CAZSPM010000214.1:0-4634 GCA_964608785.1 uncultured Eubacteriales bacterium | reverse complement strand
CGTAAAAGATGTTGATATTGACCTGGAAAAGGTCTTCCTTCGTTATGGATATCACACGGGAAATCCGGCTTTGAGGGAGACTATAGCCGGGCAGTATCCCGGGCTTTCTGCTGATCAGATTATCGTGACAACAGGGGCCAGCGAAGCCAATTTCGTTGTCGTTTCGGCCCTTGTCAAACCGGGTGACCATGTCATCATCGAACATCCTAATTATCCGTCCCTATATGAAGTTCCCCGTTCGCTGGGCTGTGATGTGAGTCTCTTCACCTTGAAATTCGAAAATCGCTTCAAGCCTGACCTGGAAGAACTGAAGAAGATGATTACTCCGCAGACAAAACTTGTGAGCCTGACTCATCCCAACAATCCCACAGGCTCAATGATTTCTGGGGAAGATTTGCAGGAAGTTATAAATCTGGTCGAATCCCATGACGTCTTTCTCCTGTTTGATGAGACCTATCGTCACATGGCTTCGGATGAAAACCTCTTGCCTCCTGCAGCATCTCTGAGTCCAAAGGTCATAAGCATTTCGAGTATGTCCAAATGTTATGGTCTCCCAGGAATCCGGATCGGTTGGTTGGCAGCCAAAAACCAATTTATTCTGGATTCGGCTATTGCCACCAGGGAACAATTGAGCATATCCAATAATGCCTTGAGTGAGGAAATCGCACTCTCTGTTTTGAAGCGAAAGGAAAAATTTTTAGAAGATGCTAGAAGCCGGATTGAGAGAAATCGCGAGCTAGTAGCTGACTGGATGTTCAAACAGAGCGATTTTGAATGGGTGTTTCCTGATGCCGGTGTGGTCTGTTTCCCGAGGATTAAAAAACATGTAAAGGTGGAACCAGAGAAACTTTATCGCCTTTTAGCAGAAAAATATAAGACTTTTGTTATACCGGGCCGTTGTTTCGAGATGGACGAGACCCACTTCAGGATTGGATTTGGAGCGGATGCCGGGGAAATTGAAGTAGGGCTATCAAATTTAAATAAAGCTTTGAATGAGCTTATGTCTTAGAATTATTTAATCTCCGCGATCATTTATTTCTTGATTTCTATTGCTTCAATCCTTTTTATGGTTTACAGAAAATGTGGGCTTGATAAATCAAGCCCCTACACCTCATACATTCAACATGTGGGTTTGATGAATCAAGCCCCTACAGCATTTACTCGTAGCGGAGAGCATCCACAGGATTAGATGTGGCGGCTTTGATTGACTGATAACTGACTGTAAACAGAGCTATAATCAAAGCCATACCTGCTGAAAATATAAATATCCAAATGCCGATATTTGTCCTGTAAGCGAAATTCTGTAGCCATTTATACGATATAAACCAGGCGGTTGGCCAGGCAATAATATTCGCAATAGCTACCCATTTCAAAAACTCTTTAGAAAGCAATAAAACGATCCCTTGTACAGAGGAGCCCAGGATCTTCCTGATACCGATTTCCTTAGTTCGTTGTTCTGCCAGAAAAGAGGCGAGACCGAAAAGTCCGAGACAGGATATTAGAATAGCAAGGGCGGCAAAGTAGCGGAGTATCGCTCCGGCCTGTTCTTCCGAGCGATATAGCCGGTCATAATCCTCATCTAGAAAACGATAGGTGAAGGGAAACTCTGGATTGAACTTTTTATATATTTTCTCGATATTCGCTATAGTCTGGGGGATATTATCTGGCTTGATTCTTGCGAATATGTACCGGTAAAAATGATGGTTCGGGACTGGGGAATAGGTTTTGTAGAATATCATTAAAGGACCACTCCTGTAATAGAGAGGCCAGTAATTGAAATCTTTAATGACTCCAATAACAGTTGCATGCTTGGGTCCTTTAGAAAGCCGCATGCCTACCGGATTCTCTTTGCCAATGATCGTGGCAAATTCTTTATTAATGATCACCTGACCTGATTGAGGTGATGCTGTTGGGGTTAATTCAGCTGAGAAAAATCTGCCCTGATCCATTTCCATTTCAAAAGTTTTCAAAAAGTCGTAATCGCAGCAAAAGTATCTGACCATGGGATCTATATCTTGGCTTTTCCCTTCCCATTCCCAGCCACTTGCACTTGAGTAAAAGCCAATCGGGGTTCTGGATGTCAAAGAGACCTGGGAAATCCCTGGAATCTGCAGCAGCTCCTGTTTGGCTACTTCGTAGTGCTCCTTAAGAGCTCCGTTCACTGGAACATACACAAGATGTTCGCGGTTAAATCCAAGGTCTTTATGCCGCATATATTCAATTTGCTCATAAACGACTAGGGTTCTGATAATGAGGGCTATAGAAATGGCAAACTGCAATACCACTAATATCTTTCGGAAAAGTGAGCTTTTTGCTCCGATACCTGAGGTGCCTTTCATAATCTTCACTGGCTGAAAAGACGACATGAAAAGAGCTGGATAAGAGCCAGCGATAAAGCCTGTCAATAGGGTCACTCCTATTAACCCGAGTGTAAGAGCGAGATTGCTGGAAAAGTCAAAGGTTAATTCTTTTCCCGTAAAGCCGTTAAAAACGGGAAGAAGAAGAAAAACAAGGATAATTGCAAAAAAGAGCGATATGAATGATAACAAAATGGATTCACCGTAAAACTGCTTGATGATGTCCAGTCGAAAAGCACCGGTTACTTTCCGCATTCCGATTTCTATGGCCCGAGTTCCGGAACGTGCGGTCGTCAAGTTCATGAAATTGATACAGGCGATAATCAGAACAAAAACAGCTATCAGTGAAAGCATGCGGACCTGAAGGATGCGTCCACCACCGCTCCCCAGTCTGTGTAGATGTAATTTGGTATAGGGCCAGAGAAAGGGCTCGACATCGTCTTTTTCGAATCCCTGTTTTATCCGTCCAGCGATCTTCTGGTTCACTTCTTCAAGGGATGTGTGTTCCTGAATTTGTACAAAGGTCGTGAACGATAGATTAGACCACCTATCTAGCATTCTTGGGGATTTCCAATGATCCTTTAAGAAATGAATGGGAACGAGAAAATCAAACTGAAGAATAGAATTGCGAGGGAGATTTTCAAGTACCCCCGTTACCCTAAAATCATACTTGTTTTCAACCAGGATGACCTTGCCGATAGGATTCTCCTGACCAAAATATTTTTCCGCCATCTTCTCTGTCATCACAACAGAATAAGGATTGATTAAAGCGGTTGCTATATCGCCTTGAATAAGGGGAAATGAGAACATCTCGAGCAGCGAAGGATCTACTGCCTCAGCTGCTTCCCTAAACCGCTTTTCACCGTAGGCGAATATTAATTGGTGAGGGCCGTTACTGAAACGAACGGAATTAACAATTTCAGGGTATTCTTCTTTCAAGGCTGGGCCTAGGGCGGAAGGAGTACCGCTTGATGTGGTTGTTCTATTGCCTAAACGCTGATGGGTTCCAACGATGTACAAATTATCCGCATTTTTATGGAATTTGTCATAGCTGGATTCATCCCGAACCCAGAGAAAAATCAGAATACAACAGGCCAAGCCGACAGCCATTCCTGAGATATTGATGAATGAATACCCTTTATGTCTTTTGATATTCCTTAGAGCGATTTTTAAATAGTTTTTAAATATTTTCAATCCCCGTAATTGGATTTTTTAAAAAGCAGAACATCTTCATAAAATTAGACGAAAGAGGAACCTAAAAGGTTGGCAAAAGGAGAATTTAAAGATAAAAAAGAGGGAGTTAGGAAGGGCTATGGTTTTCTTTTCACTTTATAAAGCACTGTGCCGAGGTAGCCTCCATCATTAATCTCTGCAATATATAATCCTGGTTGCATATAGGCTTGTCTTCTTAACATCGGTTCGGATAGGTTTTCCAGGAGAGTGCTAGCTTCCCAGTCTTTATTGCTGTCACTTAGCAGAACCTGATTATCGTCTTCGACTATCTTTTCTAAAATTTCTCTTAAGCTCATAGCTACCTCTTTTAATTTTTTTGTTCTGTTATTCACCCTTAGATATATAATACGTATTTTTTAGCATTTTGGTTTCCATTTTTTTAAAAAAAATATAAAAAAATGGATTTTATAATTAAAATATTTATTCGTAGCGGAGAGAATTTACTGGATTGGTAAGGGCCGCCCTGATTGCCTGGAAACTCACAGAAATGATTGCAACCGCCAGTCCCGCTGCCATTGCTGCCAGGAAGATGAAAAATCCCAATCCAGTGCGGTAGGCATATTTCTGGAGCCAATCCTTCATCAAGAAATAAGCTGCAGGCCAGGCAATGGCATTTGCCAGAAGCACGAGCACGAAGAATTCCTTGCAAAGGAGCACTGTGATTTGTGAAACGCTGGCTCCTAGGACCTTGCGGATACCGACCTCCTTGGTTCTTTGTTCGGCTGTGAAAGATGCCAATCCGAACAAACCGAGACAGGCGATAAACACAGCCAAGATTGAAAAATATTTCAACAACGTTCCTATTCTTTCTTCAGTTCTATACATTCGGTCGAATCTCTCGTCGAGGAATCGATATTCAAGCGGATAGTTTGGGATCACGCGTTTCCATGTATTCTCAATAGACTTCAAAGTTTCAGTTATGCTATCTGGTGGGATACGAATGAGCATGTAATTCAAATAATTAGGATTCAAAAAGATCGCCAGCGGCTCGATCTTCTCTCGGACAGGGTGGAAATGGGAATGTTTTGTGATTCTGACTGGCCG
>CAZSPM010000213.1:0-4639 GCA_964608785.1 uncultured Eubacteriales bacterium | reverse complement strand
CCTGTTTTTTACTATCCTCTCATGGTCATCATAAAACTGAGTGTTGGACATGCTGAGAGGCTTGAAGATGTTCTTTTCAGTCCATTCACGAAAGGATTGGCCTGTAACCCGTGCGACAATTTCAGCCAATAGCGTATAGCCTGTGTTGCAATAGAGATACTCTGCTCCAGGCTCGAAATTTAAATCTTTCTGATGTCTGACCATTTTCAGGATATGCTCCTTTGTAATCACGTCATCGAGCCTCCAACCTGCCATTGCCAGGAGCTCCCACTGGTCTCGTATGCCACTGATATGGTGAATAAGATGCCGGATAGTGACAGTCTTTCCAAAATCAGGCACCTCTGGAATGAGTTTGCGAATATCGTCATCCAATGACAGCTTTCCTTTGTCGGCCAGCATGGTTACAGCAAAGGCTGTGAACTGTTTGGATACTGATGCCACATGAAAAACAGTTGAAGGGGTGATTGGAATACTGTATTCAAGTTGAGCACTTCCATAACCCCTCATATAGACAACCGATCCATCTTTGACGACTGCCAGTGAAGCTCCTGGAGAATCCAGCTTATTCCATTCGGAAAACAACGTATCAATTTTTTCTGCGAGATGATCTTTTCCTAACGGCTCAACTGGGTTGCATGCGTTTGTTGTCCATAATAATGTGAAAAGCAAAATAGAAGAAATTATGAACAGAGTTTTTTTCATGAATATCTCCTTCTGGCCTTAGATCAAAAGACTTCTCAATGATGAAAGAATTTAATAAAAGAGATATTCTTGCATTAATGTCTCAAAATTTCAATTTATTTCAGGATTTAAGGTTTTTCATGATTTAAAAGTCATTGAAAATTGCAAGATGCTGGAACTTTTGATATGCCTATTTTAAATGCTTTGTTTTTCTGGTAAAATTGGTTACAAACAGAATAAAAATCATGACGGTAAAACATATCATTTTTCTCCTACTTATTCTTTGTTTTATATCTACAGGCGTCTGTAAAAAGAATGTTCCCACTGGCCCAGACGCAGACATGAATTTAGAGTTAAGCGGGAAAATCACATCAAATGGACAATCATTTTCCAATGTAGATGTTTATCTGTCTTGGGATGCCTCCAAAAAAACAACGACCGGAGATGATGGAAATTTCAATTTTAAGGATATTTTGAATGGAAATTATATTATTGCACCTTCCAAATTGGGCTATGCCTTCAATCCCTCAAATTATGAAGTTGGCGGACAAACACGGAACAATTTAAATTTCACAGCTCAACTTGCGCTATACGGCTCTGGGCTGAATTCTATTGCTGCTGATTTCACAGCAAAGGATCAGAACAACCAAAATATTTCTCTGTATGATTTCTTTGGTAAGGTCATTCTCCTCGATTTTTCTGCTGACTGGTGTGGACCTTGCCGTGAGGAAGCCACACACTTAGATTCCCTTAATGACGAGTACAAAGACAGAGGTTTTCAGATTATTACCCTCCTGATAAGCGGAAGTCCTTCTGATTGGGCCGAGGAATATGATCTGACTATTCCAGTTGTGGACGATAATGGCAGGATAATTTGGGATATTTTCGGAGAAGAATCCGTCCCTCTTAATGTCTTAATTGATCACAATTGTACTATTCGATACAAGGAAGCCGGCTATAACGAAAGCAAGATAAAAGAATTAATCAAAAAATATTTATAGGTTTGTCTCGGCATTTTTTATGAATAATTCAGATCAGGAAGGAGGAAAAATGAAAAGTCTCAGTAACATGTCATTCTGCTATAGGAGAATGACATTCGGATGTGTCATCATTCTATGCTTATTATTTGTCGTTTCAGGATGTAAAAAAGGTCCTGCCGAAGATGAGATGGCAGCTCAGAAAATGGAACCTCCGGTTGCAGAAATCATCCCCAAGGAAATGACGATCCACGGAGACACACGAGTAGATAATTACTATTGGCTGAACCAAAGAGAAAACCAAAAAGTTATCGAGTACCTCGAAGCAGAGAATGCCTATAAAGATGCTGTCATGAAGCATACGGAGCCTCTCCAGGAGAAGCTTTTTAATGAAATTATAGGCAGGATCAAGCAAACAGATATTTCTGTTCCTTACAAAGACAATGGCTACTACTACTATACTCGCTTTGAAGAAGGGGGCGAATACCGGATTTACTGCCGGAAAAAAGGAAGTCTAGAGGCAGAAGAGGAAATATTGTTGAATGTCAACGAGATGGCCAAAGGATATGATTATTATAGCGTTGCGGGTCACTCTGTGAGTACCAACAATAAGCTCATAGCTTTCGGTGTGGACACGGTCAGCCGGAGAAAGTATACGATCTATTTTAAGGACTTAACCACCGGAGAATTATTCTCCGATAAAATACCTGTGACATCAGGTAGAGCGACCTGGGCAAATGATAATAAAACTGTTTTTTATGC
Source organism: uncultured Eubacteriales bacterium (assembly GCA_964608785.1). Lineage (GTDB taxonomy): Bacteria > Acidobacteriota > Aminicenantia > Aminicenantales > Aminicenantaceae. The sequence goes on along the minus strand of CAZSPM010000213.1, from coordinate 2,219 downwards.
TGCCAAAGATGAAACCACACTCCGCTCGTACAAGATAATGAGACATGTGCTGGGGACAGATGTTTCCCAAGATGAAAAAATTTATGAGGAAAAAGACATCACGTTTAGCACCTATGTGGGAAAAACCAAATCGAAGAAATTCCTGATCATCGCTTCCTCCCAGACACTATCTGACGAATACCGTTTCCTAGATGCCGATCAACCTATGGGTCAATTCAAGGTCATTCAACCAAGGGAAAGAGATTTGGAGTACAGCGTGGATCATTACAAGGATAAATTTTATATCCGGACCAATTACAAAGCCAAGAATTTCAGGTTAATGGAAACGTCTATCGGAAAAACTACGAAAGAAAACTGGAAGGAAGTCATTCCTCATCGTGAGGATGTGTTGTTGGGTGGATTTGAAATTTTCAAGGATTTCCTAGTTGTCAGTGAACGGATAAAAGGGCTGCCAAACATAAGGATTATAAAATGGGAGGACAAATCCGAACATTATCTTGATTTCGGAGAAGAGACTTACTCTGCTGGTATCTCGACGAATCCGGAATTCGATACAGACCTTCTTCGCTATAGATACACCTCGTTTACCACTCCGAGCTCTGTATTCGATTACAACATGAACACCAGAGAGAAAGAGCTTCTCAAACAACAAGAGGTCCTTGGGGATTTTGAACCCGCCAATTATCATGCAGAGAGACATTACGCTACAGCTAAAGACGGCACAAAAGTCCCCATATCTCTGGTTTACAGGAAAGGGCTGGAAAAGAATGGCGATAATCCTCTCCTTCTTTATGGGTATGGTTCTTACGGTGCCACAATGAGTGCGAGTTTCAGCTCTGTGCGGTTAAGCCTCCTGGACCGTGGCTTTGTTTTTGCCATGGCCCACATCCGTGGAGGCTCTGAAATGGGACGCTACTGGTATGAAGAGGGGAAACTCCTTAACAAGAAGAATACCTTCACGGATTTCATCGACTGTGGAGAGTACCTGATTGCGGAGAAATTTACGAATCCAGATAAGCTCTTTGCCATGGGAGGAAGTGCAGGAGGATTGTTGATGGGTGCTGTGTTGAACATGCGCCCTGACCTGTTCAAGGGAATTATCGCCGCGGTTCCTTGGGTAGATGTCATCACGACTATGCTGGATGATAGCATACCTCTCACTACGAGTGAATATGATGAATGGGGCAATCCCAATAATGAGGAATATTACTGGTATATGCTCTCCTATTCTCCCTATGACAATGTGGAAGCAAAGGATTATCCGGCAATGCTGGTCACAACTGGGTTGCAGGATTCCCAAGTGCAATACTTTGAGCCAGCTAAGTGGGTAGCTAAACTCAGAGCACTGAAAACAGATAATAACATCCTATTGCTTCACACTAATATGGGTGCTGGACACGGCGGAGTTTCTGGCCGTTTTAGAAGATACAAAGAAACTGCCCTTGAGTATGCGTTCATGCTAGACTTACTCGGTATCAAAGAGTAGAGGATAATTATTCGTAGGGATTTGATTTATCAAACCCACCAATGAATGTAAGGGCTTAATTCATTAAGCCCACCATGTTATTGCGAGGAGTGTAATGCCGCGGCAGTCTCATCTTTTTTTATGAACTGTTCAGGGGGTATGGTCTCCTGCGTTTCCCTTTGCCGCCTTCATATCTGCATCTCTTTTTGCCTTGAATTCTGTTCCTTCATTCCAACTCGGAAAAGTGGATTCCATGCTCAGTCGATAACCAATTTTAAAAAGTAGTCGCAGATCTTCGATAGCGCCAGAAAGATCCCAATTCGGGTCGTATTCATCAGAAGGTTTGTGGTAATTTTTTGCTACATATTCATCTCTTTTGGCAAGAGTCCACTCTTCTCCATGTTCGATATGATCGACTCCAGAACTTGTATATAGAGCAGGAATGCCTTGTTTGGCAAATGGGAAATGATCCGATCGATAGAACGAACCTCTTTCGGGCGTTGGATTAGGCCGAACCCTTCGCCCTTGCTCTGAGGCTGCGGCTTCAACATAATCATCCAGTTCTGAATTCCCAAAGCCAATCACTGTGATATCTTTCATCTTGCCGTAAATATTCAGAGCGTCCATGTTGATAGCGGCAACGGTTTTCGTCGGAGGATAAATGGGATGAGTAGCATAGTACCCTGAACCGAGTAATCCTTGTTCTTCACCAGTGACAGCGAGGAAAATTATCGAGCGATGAGGAGGTGATTCC
>CAZSPM010000212.1:0-4653 GCA_964608785.1 uncultured Eubacteriales bacterium | reverse complement strand
CAGCGCTCAGCATCGCCTCGAGTACTTGCAGAGGTCAGCATAACAAGGGAAGAGCTGGAAAGATTTGGATTTCCCTTTATCTTATCAGCCAAGGTAAAGCCGTCCATTTCAGGCATGGAAAAGTCGATTAGGACGACGGCAAAAGGATTGCCGGTATTCACAGCCTTCTTCATTGATGCCAAAGCCTTTAGCCCGTTTTCCGCTTCTGCGGGCTTCATTTGCCAGTTGGTAAGCATTTCTTTGAGTATCCGTCTGTTTGTGGCATTATCATCTACGACCAGAACAGGAAGATTTCTTAGGTCAGTAAGCTCTGCTGTCTCAAGCCTCATTTCCGGTTCTTTCTGCAGGCCGAGCCGCGCAGTGAAGTGAAGCGTGCTTCCCCTTCCCACATTGCTTTCAACCCAAATACGTCCGCCCATGAGTTCGGACAGCTGCTTTGATATGGCCAGGCCGAGTCCGGTTCCCCCGTGCTTCCTAGCTGTGGAAGTGTCGACCTGAGCAAATGTGTCAAATATCAATTCATGCTTTGCCTTTGGAATGCCGATTCCTGTATCGGTCACAGAAAAGTGGAGAGTCATTTCATCGTCTGTTTGAGATTCTTTCGTGATGTCTACCGTGACTTCACCCTTCTCTGTGAACTTGATGGCATTGCTGATCAAGTTGACGAGGATCTGGCGCAGACGGCCCGGATCGCCGATGACTCCATCGGGAATATCAGGAGAGATATGGTAGGCAAGTTCCAATCCTTTCTTATGGGCAAGCAAAGCAAGGGAAGAGACCATGTCTCCTATAGAGTCATTCAGATCGAAGCTTATAGGTTCTAATTCCATCTTTTTTGCTTCGATTTTGGAGAAATCCAGTATGTCGTTGATTATATCCATCAGGGAATCTGCCGATTCCTTGGCAGCCTCGATATACTCACGTTGCTCAGGATTGAGTTTTGTATCTAGGGCAAGCCCGGTCATGCCTATGATTCCGTTCAGAGGAGTTCGGATTTCGTGGCTCATGTTGGCCAAGAATTCACTTTTGGCAAGATTTGCCGCCTGTGCTTCCTGTCTGGCTACAACCAGTTCTGTGACATCTAATATGTTGAGCAAGATTCCATCATATTTGTCATTCCTGTAGATGGGCTGGATACGAAAAATTGTTTCTAGATTACCTACAGGCCTTTGAATAACAACGGGCTTTGAATCGGGATTTTTTCTGAAGGTTTTTATGTACTTTTTTAGTTTTTCAAAAGATACTTCGGAATGGATATTCTGAAGAGATTTTCCCAGGATTTCTGATTCTTCTCTGTTGGTTAGCTTGAGGAAATAGTCGTTCACCTCCACGATTCGATCCTTGCTGTCAGCAAAGGCTACACCTTCTTCCATTCCTGAGATCATTGCAGAAAGCTTGGCTGCTTCTCTTTGAATAGCCTCCTGTATTTGTTTTTCCTCAATAACATAAGCAATATAATTGGCTATGGACTGCAGAATGGAAACATCATCTTTTGTGAACGCATTTTTCTTGGTATCTTGGATGTCAAGAACTCCGACGAGGCGGTCCTGAACAACTAAAGGAATAGTGAGTTCAGCTTTTGTTTTTGTTTGATAATAGACAGTATAAGACGGTTCTTTGGAAACATCATTGGCAACTATTGTTTTCTTTAATTGTGCAGCCTTTCCAATGAGTCCTACTCCAATCTTTTGTCTATGGCCCCTGGGAGTTGGTGTTCCTGCCTTGTTCCAACCCACAATATACTCTATTTCATTTGTCTCTTCATCAAAGAGATTCACTGAAATCTTGTTGAATCCAAATAGATTACCAATGCTTCCTGCAGCAGACATCAAAACTGTTTCAATATCCATATTTAGAGGAATTTCGCTTTGAATATGCCGGACTAACTCAAGTTGAGAATTCCGTTTTTTGATAGCTTCCTCTGCCTGTTTGTGATCAGTGATGTCGCTGCCATAAAAAAAGAGTGAATGTGTGGCGTTATCTTTTCGGATCGTGAATAAAAATGTTCTCTCCCCAATTCCTAGTTCCAGTTGAAATGGCTTGCTCATTTTAATTTTTTTGACCACAGATTCATTTAACTCTGGGAAAAGGCTGAAGATGGACTTTCCGGCCAAGTTCTTCTTGAATAACTCTTTTGCTGACGGATTGAATTTCATGATAGTCCCGTCGTATCCTGCCTGCAGAACAGGGGCAGGATTATTATTAACAAATGATGCCTGATGCATGAGCTCTTCTTCGGCTTTTTTTCGCTCTGTAATATCTCGATAGATTCCGTAGACAGCCAGAACATCCCCATTGAGTGTAATCGGTGATGCAAGCAAGGACACATGGAGTAATTTCCCATCCTTGCGTCGGCGCACGGCTTCAAAAGCGACCTTTTCACCCTTAACCACTTTTCCAGTGATTTTTACAGCTTCATCAAGATAGCCCTCTGGAGCGACAAGTTCGTCTAAGATTGCTCCAATAACTTCATCGCTTTTATAGCCAAACAATCTGAGGAATTCACTGTTCACTCGAAGCACACGTCCATCTTTATCTGTCATTACTATCGCTTCCATGGCGCTCTCGAACAACTGGTCAAGATGAGCTTTTTCAACTAGCAATTCCTCTTCGGCTTTTCTGCGCTCAGTGATATCTTCCATGCTTCCTTCGTAAAACATAACATTCCCTTCGCTATCTGAGACAGGCCGGCCGTTATCACGCACTAAAATCACTTCCCCATCGTGGCAGCGCATTTTCATTTCGAAATTCCGCACAACACCATCACTCTCTATTAGTTTTTGATAATGCCTGCGAATTTCAGGTTCAATGTAGAAGTCAGAAGTCTCTGCTTCTTGCAGTGATTTCTGATTTGGATAGTGAAACATCTCGACCAGAGCAGGATTGACATCCAGAATTTTCCCATCCGGGCTGGTACGGTACAAGCCTACAGGGACGTTCTCAAAAAGGAGACGATAACGTTCCTCACTCTTACGCAACTCCTCCTCAGTCCTCTTTCGCTCAGTGATGTCGCGTGCAAGCTCGATAACCTTAATGACTTTTCCTTTGCCATCTAAGACAGGTGAAGCGCTTACTAGGAGATATTTACCTAATCCCACACTCTCTTTTTCTATAAAAGCCGGCTTTTTTGTCTTTAAGGCTTGTTCTACTGGGCAGTCTTGACAGATGCTTTTCCTTTTATGGTAGGCAATGAAACATTTTTTTCCTATAAGGTCCTTTTCTTCGCTTACTCCTAGCCATTGCTGAGTCGTTTTGTTAGCTCCCACTATGTTGAATTGAGGATCAACTACGGTTACCATATCGTCGATTGCCAAGAAGAGGCTTTCTAAATCAGCCTTTTTCTCATCCAGCGTCTCATTCGCAGACTGAAGTTCCTCATTTGTTGCCTCGAGCTCTTCGTTAGAAGCCCTTAACTCTTCACCCGTGGCTTCCAGTTCTTCATTCATTGCTTTGAGTTCTTCTTCTGAAACCTGCAGTTTCTCATTTAATGCCTGCATCTCCTTGTGCTTCTGCAGGAGGTTTTTACGGGCCAGCTCGATGTCTGTATAAAGCTTTTTCAGAGATTGAACATCTTTGCTCAGAATTTTAAATAAGTCCTCAAAGCTTTTCGTTTCTCTTACTTTCTTTGTAGCCATTTTAGACCTCATAAAGATTTAATCATAAGTTCTATATTTTTCCTTGTCTTAAGGGTTATCCCATTTTTTGGTATATGTGATCCCGGGGGGATAGGCATCTGAAAAGAAATTCATCTTTTGGGGTTTCTGCTGTTCCCAAAATTAGAATACCTTCTTTTTTTAAAGAAGCGTGCATTTTTTTGAGCACCTCACTTTGGAGCCCGGGCGTAAAGAAAATGAGTAGATTTCTGCACAAAATCAAGTGATATTTTCCCTTCATTTCTCCGTTAATTAAATCATGTTTCCTGAATTTTATCAATTTCCTTATATTATCTTTGATTTTAAATTCATCTGGTGCGATTTCACTGAAGTATTTGTTCATGTATTTTTTGGGAACGTTATTTATCTCTTTTTTTTTGTATTCACCGATTCCCGCTTTTTTTAAGGCAGGGTCATTTATATCTGTGGCAAGCATTGTGAATTTTAAATCTTTTTTCCGACTTTCCATTATTTCGTTTAAGGTAATAGCCAGGGAATACGGCTCCTGCCCTCCAGAACAAGCGATTGACCAGATTCGAATTCTTTTTCTCTGTGTGGCAGATATTTTTTCAATCATAGCTGGCAGAATTTTTTCTTTGAGTGTTGAGAACACTGTTTTATCACGGAAAAACTCTGTGACGTTTATTGAGAGAGCATCCAGGAATTTATGACATTCTGATGGGTCTTTTTTCAGGAGAACTAGGTATTCTCTATAATTTTTCGATTTCGTAGAAAGCAGCCTTCGTTCAAGCCGCCTTTTTAAAGTAGACTCTCTATACCCGTGGGCATCAAAGCCAGTCATCTTATGTATAAGGTTTAGTATACTTTTTAAATTCTTGTCATCTCCTTGATACATCCAGATTCCCTTAATTTATTATTAACGAATCTTGAAAGAGTTTATAAAGTGTGTCATGATTCTTCGCTTGAAAAAAATCAGGAACAGTGTCATGTTGATTATTTTATCATGGCTAAAGGATTCATTGCTATCGTCAGTTTGGAA